>JBGTHU010000414.1:0-8044 GCA_041745975.1 Mariniblastus sp. | reverse complement strand
CTGGTGCGAGCTACCAACGACATCACCGGCTGGTCGGAGTGGAGGCGAGTTAATGTGAACACTGATCCGGTGGGACCAATTTCTTTAGATTCAGGTACTCAGTTCAATGCGGTCATGGATGGCGATAAGACAGTGGTTACCTTCTCCTTTATCGATGGAGGAAATCAAGAAAACTCTCCCCGAGACAATCCCAATCGGCCGCCGCTTCCCTGGTATTACCCTGCAGGGCCCGATACGCTTGAAGCGCTCAACCCTCATGCGCTGGGACAACCCTCTCGAGAGGCAATACGACGAATATTCGCCGAGATGGAAACGTTTGCTAATATCGATTTCGTCGAAATTCCTTACGACTTTGCAACTGCCGAAGCGGCGATCGTGATTGGTTCTTGGGGGCCATTCGACGGTCCGGTCGCAGGGGCCGCTGCCTACGCCTATTTGCCAGGCGATGGTGATGGAAGAGCCAATCCAATTGGCGATATCTGGTTCAACTTAAGCAGCTTTCCCTGGGATATTACCGACACGGCCCCCGGATCGGGATTTTATCATACCGCTCAACATGAAATTGGCCATGCCGTTGGACTTAAGCACCCGTTTGAAGGATCGCCATCCCTGTCGATTTTTAATAACTTTTCTTATAATTCCGTCATGGCGTACAACGACGGTTTTAATCCGGCAAACAATTCCAGCAATCCAATTTTGCCGTCCCACCCTCAACTTCCCGGGGGATACATGTTGTATGACATCGTTGAAATTCAGCGATTGTACGGTGCCAATATGAATTATCGTACCGGTAACGATGTCTATCGATTCTTCCGCAGTGACACTCACCAACGAACGATTTGGGATGCCGGTGGTCAAAACACCATCAGTCTGGCCAATAGCATCACTGATGAGACAATCGATCTGAGACAAGGAACTTGGTCGACCCTACATGGTGTTCCTCAAGCCTTGCGAATCGCTTATGGTACCGTGATTCAACACGCCTTCGGCGGAGCAGGAGACGACGTGATCATCGGCAACGAAGAGGTCAATGTGCTCTTTGGCGGTGATGGAGATGATATTCTCATCGGTGGCGGCGGAAATGACCATTTGTATGGCGGTGCCGGCAACGATACCTACATTTGGCGATTGGGCGATGGCCATGATCGAATCTTCGAAAATGGTGCCGGTGGTACAGATGTCGTCGAGTTTCACGATGCATCGCAAAATATCAATGCGTTCGAAGATGACTTCATGCTCCGAAGGTTTGGCAATAACCTTAGAATTGACTTGACCCTGAACATGGGACCGACCCAAGGTTCGGTGACGATTGTCAATTTTGCCGATCCGGAAAGCCGAGTCGAAACGTTGCGAATGTTCAGCCAAGACAACCAGGTATCGGGAGATATCGATTTGACATCCGCCTGGGATCAAGTCGACACCGTCGCCCGACGGTTCCGAGCAACCAACACGCAAAGTGAATTTGGCTTCTTGCTGGCCCCCGCCTAACGCGCCTAACTGAGTCTTAAAATAATTCAGCGGCTTTTAAGTAGGCGTGTCTCGTCGGGCCACCTAAGTCCGTTTTGCAAGTCGAGCAAGCGTCAGTTCGTGTAAACTGACGGCAACCAAACGAACCGGTCGACGCAATACTCGACCGGTTTTTTCTTGCTCCATGCACTCTTCACGTTAGCCACTGCGAATTAAATCGATGATCATTCGCACCGAGGGGCGATCGTGTGGATGTTGGCTGATGTAGTGCATTCGCACTTGGTTTTGCGGATCGATCAAAACATCGCCTCCCAACTGATAAATATCACTCCCTTTTCGGCCAGGCAAATTGCCACGGAAGATATTGCCCAAGTAGCGAACGATCGCGGAAGGACGAATCAGCTTCCACAACGATGCTGTTCCCATTCGATACGCGCGATAAAGTGAGCGATCGGCATCAATAAGCAGGGGCCAGCATAGCTGGGTTTGGGTCACGTAGGCCTTACCTAAAAAATCATCATCAAATGTGACTATCTTAACGTCGACATTTCGCTGCTCGAGTTCGGATTGAAATTGACGCAACTGCGTCACGTGCTCACGGCAGGGTGGTCATCCTAAGTGGCGATGAAAAATCAACAACAGCCAGCGGCCATTACTATCCGTTGACTGATGTAAATTTCCATGAGTGTCAGGCAATGCAAATGGAACTGGATTCATCGGTTGATTCAATCTTTTTAAAGCACCTGGGCAAAAGCCGTTGACAGCTTCCGCTACATATCTCCGAAACTGTTACTAAATCAACAACCCGCAAAGTTGGCCGGGGACTGTTTGTAAACTTCACAAGTTGCCTTTTTCTGAGTAAAAACAGAATTTATCTAAGTCGTTTAATACCAGTTTACTAAGGCACGGGTGCTTACTCACATGAGAATCCAATTACCGGGCCGCTGCCAGTTCTTTGGACTTGCGTCGCTCGGTGATAATGTCTTCTTGAAGATTACGGGGCACGGGACGATATCCAGCAAGCTCCATGGAGAAAGTCGCTTGCCCTTGAGACATACTCCGTAAATCGGTGGCATAGCCAAAGGTTTCCGCAAGAGGAACTTCACAGATGATCAGCACGGTACCATCGGGTCGCACATCTGTGCTCTCCATGATACCTCGGCGGGAAGTCAAGTCACCCACGATCCCACCTTGGAATTGATCGGGGGTTTCGATTTCGCAACGCATCACCGGTTCCAACAATTGGGGTTTCGTTTTGGGGAAAATTTCCCGGAACATACCACGGGCTGCGGTTGCGAAAGCCATTTCCGAACTATCGACATCGTGGTAGCTACCATCTGACAACATCATCCGCAAACCGACCACCGGGTACTCGGCGATAGTTCCCTTTCCAATTGATTCACGCAAGCCACGCTCGACGGCTGGAATGTATTGCTTAGGGATACGACCGGAAACGATCTCTTCCTCAAAAATAAAGCCATCTTTGATTTCGACTTCCTCGGGAGGGTTTTCCGGATCAAAAGCATGCAGGTACCCTTTGATATGGGCGAATTGGCCCGAACCACCGGTTTGCTTTTTGTGTTTGTAATCAAAATCTGCTCGTTCGGTTGGTTGTTCCCGGTAACTAACTTTGGGAGCCCCGACGGTGACTTCGATATTGTATTCCCGACGAATTCGTTCGACATAAACATCCAGATGCAACTCGCCCATACCGGCGATAATGACTTCGTTCGTTTCGTCGTCGGTAAAAACGTGAAAAGTGGGGTCTTCTTTGCGGAATCGTTGTAAAGCCTTAGAGAGTTTATCGCTACTACTGCGATCATTAGCTGTAATGGCGACTTTGATAACGGGTTCGGCGATAAACATGTTTTCCAACGAACAATATTTGGGCTCATGGGCGTAAGTATCACCGGATGCACAATCGATCCCCATGATGGCGACAATATCCCCGGCCATTCCTTTATCGGCTTCTTCTCGCTTGTTGGAATGCATTCGCAAAATGCGGCTAAAACGTTCTTTGCGACCAGTCCGTTGATTGTAATACGTTCCTCCCTTTTCGATCGTTCCCTGGTAGATCCGCATGAAGGTCAGTTGACCAAAAGCCTCTTCCACAATCTTAAAGGCCATTCCGACGAAAGGCTTGCTGGAATCAGGTTCCAAGGGGAACGACTCTTCGGGATTTTCCCAGTTTTTTGCCTTAATTTCACGCTCCAAAGGGGAAGGCAGGTAGCGGACCACTGCGTCCAATAGGGTTTGCACTCCCTTGTTTTTGAAAGCTGTACCGACGAACAGAGGCGTAAAACTTTGGGCGCGAATCGCGGTCGTTGCGGTTGCGTAAATCAAATCTTTGGGCACTTCCTCCTCGGATAGCAAGAGTTCCATCATCGGGTCGCTGTACATGGCCAATCCTTCCAACAGCAGTTGCCGATACTCAACGGATTGGTCGACATAATCAGCTGGAATTTCTTCGGTGCGGACGGTCTCCCCTTTCTCCCCGTCATAGTAGTACGCTTTCTGTTCGATTAAATCGATCACGCCTTGAAACTCTTCGCCCAGTCCAATAGGTAACTGGAACAAGATCACTTCCACATGCAATTTTTCTCGCATTTGCTCGGCGACCTTGAAGGGATCGGAACCGACACGATCCATTTTGTTGACGAATGCCAAACGAGGAATCCCATACCGCTTCATTTGGCGGTCGACGGTCAAAGATTGAGCCTGCACGCCACCGACGGCACACAACACCAAAACGGCTCCGTCGAGCACCCGCAGCGATCGCTCGACTTCAACAGTGAAGTCCACGTGACCGGGGGTATCGATCAGATTGATAGTGTGTTTATTCCATTGCACCTGCGTCGCCGCACTGGTAATGGTGATCCCCCGCTCCTTCTCCAGTTCCATGTGGTCCATGGTTGCACCATCACCGCCACCGCGAACTTCTTCGATTTTGTGGATACGCCCGGTGTAGAATAAAATACGCTCGCTGAGTGTGGTTTTTCCCGAGTCAATGTGGGCTGAAATTCCAATATTTCGATAATTCTTCAGGTTCATCTATTTAGCTAATGGTTGATGATTGTTTAAGCAAATCTACACGTTGGTTATTGCAGGAAATGACACACTCGATTCAGCGGGTGGAAATTTCCTAAATTGGGAACCACGTGCCTTGCTGGTCGGGATGTTTCCATTTGATCGCCGCAAGGCTTTTTCAAGCCCATAATGATATTTCCATTTACCGTTTTGGGAAAGCCCTAATTCAATTCAAAAAATCAAAATATTTGATAAAAGCGACTGAAATCAGGCAACTTTCGTCCGATATCATCACTCTCAACGGGCTTCTTGGGGAAGCGATATCAAATTGTTCGCAGTTTTGTATCACTTCATCCGAATCGTACAGAAAAAATAGTGCAATTCGAGGCACGGGGTTGTTTATTGCTTCGGGTAGATGGTTGGGTTGGCCGATTGCGGCCCAAATGAAGCTGAGGTCGACTGGCGAAACAAACCTCGATGGCCGAATTCATGCACCCCGCCGCTCGTAACACTGAAACATCACCGATTTGTTAATTCGAGCGGCAAAAACCTTTGTAAAACTCCAACTGCCTATCTTCTGATAACTTGCTGAGGGGTTTCGCCAATCTGAGGCTCTTGGGAGAGTTTCCCGTTCGGTTCATCCGCCAAGTCGAGAGAATCAACCACCATCGGGTTGAATTCAACGTCAGCAAATAAGGGAATATTTCGTTGACGAATCCGTTTTTTTTCGGCCAGCGAATCGAGTAAAATCCGTTCGATTTCTAAAATGCAGTTCGGATGTTGATGGATGTCGGAGTGTTCTTCGGGAACCGCACGATGGGACACGGCGCGATGATGACGGGCACTTTCGATCGACACAATACCATCACCTTCTCCGTCACCTTCTCCCGGGGTGGCGTTCGACTTGGGAAACCAACTTCGGGCAGGAATCTGACCGAAGATATTGTGATAAACAGTTTGAGGGTTGGCGTTGGCTCGGTCCAGCACGTTAAATATCGTGGCGTCGCTGGCCAAGGAATCAAGACTCGTGGCCGTGGTGAGCAATTCCTGGGACTTAATCATCGCTGCGTTTTGTCGCACAATTTTCAACACCAGCCGACGTTGCTCTTCGGGCAACGTAAACAGCTTTCTTCCCGTCCAGCGGATGGCAGGGGTGGCAAACTCGGAGCCCTGAAATGGGGACGCTATCGTGATGACTCGTTTTACATTGGGGTTTGCGGTAAAGAAAAATGTTTCCTCCAGCAGGTCTACGGCAGCGGGTTCACCAGAAAACTCTTCTGGCCCACTATCCGAAATCATGCTCCAAAAAAGATTATCACTATCGATGGTCTGCATCAACGAGATCAATCCCCCCATGCTGTGGCCAACCAAGACCATCTCTTGCAGTTCTGCCGACCTACCATCGGGATCGAGCAGCTGTTGCAACTCCTTCAAATCCTGTCGCATCCTCCGAGCAGAGAACCAAAAGGGTTGCCCCGTGGGGTAGGAGTAAAACCAAAACTGATAGTTTGCACGAATTAGCGGATTGGCTCGCAGATCATTGAACATTTTTGCCCACGTGATGGGACTGGACCACAAACCATGTACCATGACAACGGGTATCTTGTTGGGATCGTAAGGCTCGAGCATGTACATTCCGTAGAGTTCCGGAGCCAATTCGGCGTTGATAAGCGACGCCGTCGCCAAAACCCCCGTGTTGACGACGGGATTGCGCAAGTTGTAAGCCAGCGGGGTCGTGATGTCACTCTCCAAAGGAACTGATTTGCCCTGAGCGACAACAGTGGAGTTTTCCAGTGGATCGAACAGTGTTACCACGGCTTGCATTCGGCCCGAATCGGGATTTTCCGGGTCGGGCCTAAGATGACCAAAAGCGGTTAAGGCGAGTGTCAGTTCCGGCGGATAGTATTGCTCCAATGGATTTGTCGAAGTGGGTGAACTCTCCCGTACCGCAATCAAGGGGACTCCCAGACCGAATGTCTGATAGCGATTGGCAAACCCTAGCACGCGATAATCAGAAGCGATTTCAAAACGTTCAAACGTTTGATCTTTCCAACGACCAGCCAACTCCACAAAGAATTCAAACTCCGTACCGTCTCTGCCCAGCGAAACAGGTTGTCCGGGCACCAATCGTTGAGTCTCACAGACTTCTCTTAAGAGCCCCCCCAGCGATCGATTATAAATATCAGAAATACTGCGAAATTGAGGATCGTAGGCATTGCGTGCCAAGTCCAGCCGATTATTGAAAAGGAATTGATATGAGTAAATTACGGCTGTACCGTAGTAATGGGTGGCATCTTGTCGCCGGCCTCGAACCATCAACCAGTTTGCTTCGATCTCTGCCAGTTCCGCCAAGGCGTGAAACTCTTCCAGATTTACCGAATCGACAACGAATTCTTGCAGCCACTCAAAGACCCGGGCGGGATTTTCTTGGTAGTGCCCTAACAGGTCATACTTTCGCAGTAACTGTACCGTTCGCTCGGAAGGTTGAGGTTTCGCAGCAAACCGAGTTTTGGTCTTGTTGATCCAATTCTGCGGCCTGGCAGGCTTGACCGTCACGACTTCACTGGGCCCCAAACTGGCGATAGCTGCCATCCTTTCAAATGCCTGGTCGCGGGTGATGCGACACCCCGGTTGCAGCACCACAAGCAAAACCACCGATGGCAAGACTGCCCGATAAAGCCAGTCGAGGAGTCGATGGGAGGAGAAGTCGCCTAACAAACTGGAAGTCGATCCAACCTTCTTTGCCACTTTCGTCTTAGTACCCAAACGTGGTTTTGTTCTTTCCATCTTTGGACAGCGATAAGTAACACTCGAATTGGTGAATGATTTCCGACACTCCGATTGAATGATCCTTCCGAATTTTAACGGAACTGCCGAGCCATCCGGTGTCGCAAAAACCGAAGGGCTTACGCCCTTCCGCTACCATCAGACTGCATAATTCGAAACAATTCCCTGGGCGGACGACAGAAAAAAAATTCCATAGATGAAGGAGCTTTAGAAATACGTGGCCACTTGGTGGGTAAATTTTCAACTGCGGATCCCCCAAACAGCTTCAATGGAATAGCGAATTGGCATACACGAGTCAACGGCAGAGGTCAAGCTAGCAAAGGCCGAAGCAGGCTCGAAATCAGAATTCGGGGATAGCCAAACGCGGTGGAAAAGGATTAAACCGAGGGCTTACGAAAAGACCCGCCGTTCCGGGTGGGGTTGGGGTGGGGAAGGAACGACGGGTCAAGTTTTTAAAATTTACTTGAATGCATCGGTATGTCAATCACTTGAATAGAGTTTTTTTTGGAAATACCGGTATTTTTGCTGACTTTTTAAAGGCAGTTAAAGATTATCAAAGAACACACCTAAAAATTAGCCAAGCACTCGATTGATAGGCTCACCTGTTATAAAAGCTTGTACATTTGCCACGGTCGTTTTTAACAGCCGTCTTCGAGCTTCGAGCGTCGCCCAGCCGACATGGGGGGTGATTAAACAGTTGCTGGCAGTCAATAGGGGATTGGTATTGCGAATTGGTTCCAACGAAACGACATCCAAGAACGCA
>JBGTHU010000413.1:0-2536 GCA_041745975.1 Mariniblastus sp. | reverse complement strand
GATAGGTGACGAAGCTAGGTACCAATTGAGTGGTTGTTGCCGGTATAAGATCAACAAAACCCCAAATTGCGTGGAAATATATTAATACTAGGACCGCTGGTGATCGCTTGCCTTACACTCCAAGTTTTCAAAAACTTAACCGGGCCCTCACAGGATCCGGCTGTTTTTCGTAGGCGGGTGGAAACCGGGTACTGATTACAAACAGGATTAAGACGATCAGCAACCGTTCAAGGCCGATTTCGTCGCCGGTCAACATCGGCGTAACGGGTAGGGAAGTTGAAGTTGGCCTGCCGAAACCACTTTTTATCGAGGCTATACGTTTCTTGGTATACGTTTCTTGATATATGTCTCGGCAGGAGCCTCGACTTGGCCTCCACATCGTGAACGGTTACATTTCTGCGATATCGAGTCGGAAAGTCGAGCGACTAAGGTAAAACGAACATGGTATTAACGGGCCCCAAGCCGTGGCCGAGTCCTGGGTTGGTCTCAATCGCGCCGGTGATAAATCGTTTGGCCAAGCGGACCGCAACTGGTAAACTTTCGCCACGCGCCAGTTGGGCTGTGATCGCCGCGGAGTAGACACATCCTGTCCCATGGGTATGCAGGGTTTCGAACCGTGGTGCCGTGAATTCGATCGCTTCATTGTCGATCCACAGCATATCGCTTGCAGTCTGATTCCCAGCGGGCTGATGTTCATTCGACGGCTCGCTTTCTTACGGCAACCTATGGTCCAATTCATCAATCAAGCCATGGTCGCGTTGGCGGTCGCCCTTCGCATCGACTGGTTGATACCGATGCCCACCTTTGATCAACACATGCCGAGCCCCCAGTCGGCATATCGCTTGTGCCGCTCGAATCAGCGAATCCCGGGAATCGATCTTGATTTTTGATAGTTTTTCCGCTTCAGGGATATTGGGGGTAACTAAATAACAGAGAGGCAGCAAATGTCGCACCAGTATTTCAATCGCTTGTTCCTGCAAGAGGGGAACGTCGTGTTTGCTGATCATGACCGGATCAACAACCAGTGGAAAATCAAAACGGGCGGCTTGTTCAGCAACCGAGGCGATGATCGATGAGGTTCCCAAGGCGCCTGTTTTGGCGGCTTGGGGAGGAATGTCGTTAATGCAGGCTTGAATTTGTTGTTTTACCAAGTCGGGTTGAACCATTTCGACGGCGGTGACGGTTTGAGTATTTTGCACGGTCAATAGCGTAACCGCACTCATTCCGTAAACTTGATGTTGGTGGAACGTTTTTAAGTCGGCTTGCAGGCCGGCACCTCCCGAGGGGTCCGATCCGGCGATCGTTAATGCAACAGGTTGCGACATTATATTTGGTATTCTTTCATTTTGCGGAAAATTGCTTAAACTGAATCACGGTTTTTGTCTTGATTGGATTAAAAGATGTTATGTTACCGTTCACGGTATCTATCGCCTCACAAATTCGGCAAAATTCGTCGGCAGTTTGCGGCAACTACCGAAGCCTTTCTTGGCCAATGCCACACGACGAGCGTTTGTTGTTTGGGCAGAAGCCTCAACCTCCCCACCAACCCGAGAACGGTTACGATGTTTTTTTGGTTTAGTAGCGGAGCGTTGAACACCGATTAATTTAAACTTTCCACCCAATGTAACAACCAGCGCATGCCCGGCACTCACCATATCTTTGACATTTTGAACGAATCAACGCCTTGGATCGAAGCAGGAATCTGTGTCGTCTTTGGCAACGATCGCTTCTTGAAACAATTGGCGATAGCTGAATTACTGCAGCCGCGGCTTTCCGATGACGAGGACGCCGAGTTTAACATCACTCGCCTTGATTCAGCCGACTCTTCTTGGGCCGATGTGCACGACGAATTGACTCGCCGATCTCTATTTGGTGGACAGCAACCACCCGTCGTGGTCGTCGATTACGCCGATAGCTTTGTCAAAAATTTTCGAGATCGATTGGAGAATTTAATTTCACCCCCGGTCGGAAAAAGCAAAAGTGCCAAAGGAAAAAAAGTGACCGGTTCCATTGCGGCATCTTCGACTAACCCCATTGAGTGGTTGTTGTTGTTGGTTGTCGATAGCTGGCCCTCGAATACGAATCTGTATAAACAGATCGATAAAAAATTTCTGCAGATCAAATGCGATGCTCCGCTGTTGGGCAGAAGCAAAACCAATCGAGACAATGGCAAGGTTGCGAATTGGTTGATTGCTCGTGCGAAACAAATCCATGGCTATCGATTGACTAAATCAGGAGCTCAAATTGTCATCGATCTCACCGATTGTCAATTTGGGAGGATGGATCAAGAGCTACAAAAACTGGCCTTATATGTCGATAAACAGGGTAAACTTTCGGATGAAACGATCAAGCAAGCGGTGGGTGGATGGTCGACCAAGACGACGTGGGAGGCGATTGCTGCTGCTGAAGAAGGGAACGCTCAACAGGCGATCGAGTTGTTGGATCAATTGATTCGCGGCGGCGAACATCCACTGGCCCTGTTCGGGCAGATTGCTTGGTCGCTGCGGAGGTATGCTGTAGCGACCGAAGTTGTCTA
>JBGTHU010000412.1:0-1879 GCA_041745975.1 Mariniblastus sp. | reverse complement strand
TTATGCTAACATCGATAAAGCCCATCAATTGCTGGATTGGCAGCCACTTACCTCGCTGGATGATGGTTTGAAAGCCTGTGTTGATTGGTACCACGAGAACCGCCCTTGGTCTGAACAAATCAAATTACCCTAAAACGTTAGCGATCATCCTCATTGATATCGGATGATATCGCTTTGATATCGCTTTGATATCCGAAAGATAAGGCGTCGCAGAAATGCCGATTCTGAAATACGAGAGTGACATTTACCCTCAGCAATTGCTGACAGACGAATCGTTGTTCCGGTCGGAAACAAGAGATTGGTGGTGTCTTTACACACGTTCGCGGCGAGAAAAAGAACTTGCTCGAAAGTTGCAGGCGAGATCGATTCCGCACTACTTGCCGGTTGTGCCTAAACGCTATCGCTCTCCCAATGGCCGATTGCGCACATCGTATATTCCGTTGTTCGCCAATTATGTATTTTTGCTGGGAACCGAAGAGGAGCGGATGGAGGCACTTACCACCAATGACATCTCCAAATGCCATTTGATCTCCGAACGAGAACAATTTGTAAAAGACCTTTTGCAAATTCATGGTCTGGTCCTCGGAAACGAACCTTTGACACCCGAGGCTCGCCTGTTACCGGGCGATCCGGTGCGAGTCCGTACGGGCCCGTTTCGCGGTTACGAGGGAGTTGTCATTCGTCGAGAAGGCAAAACGCGGTTGCTGCTGGCTTTACATTTCCTGCAAAAAGGTGTCTCGATGCAACTGGACGAAGGGGTCTTAGAACCGCTGTAGTTGCCTTGAAATTGTCCCGAAATAAATCCCCGATGTAAGGGTCTTTGCTCGACTCTCCGAGGCTGTAAAATCACGGCCCGGAGAGCCATGTGACAAAGTGGCAAATTGGGAACTTATTTCCGGGCAATTCCGTAAGCCACAGGCCGGTATTTTTTCAGGCCCGGACCATTTCCAATGTTTTTGCCAGCTGACAAATACCGGTGAAAAGTTACATCAGAAAACCATGCTCCCAAAATCGACTTCAACAACTCGATTGGCCCCCAGTCCAACGGGCGGGCTACACTTGGGGAATGCTCGTACGTTTTTGGTGAATTGGGCTATCGCCCGGCAAAGCAACTGGAGAATCGTATTCAGAGTCGATGATTTGGACAGCCCGCGGGTCAAGCCGGGTGCTGATCAACAAGCCATTGCCGACTTGCAATGGCTGGGCCTTGATTGGGATTCCGAACCGACGTACCAGTCTCACAATATTCCGATCTATCATCAGCACTTGGTTGAAATGGCTGCCGCCGGAGCCATTTATCCATGTCGTTGTACTCGCAGTCAAATCGCCGCCGCGTGTCAAAGTGCACCGCACGCCGATGCACATGAACTCCGCTATCCTGGTCTCTGCCGACCCGCCGAACCGAGGCCAATCGATTTTGAAAAAACGTCTGCTGAAGGAATTGCTTGGCGTTTTCGAGTCGCTGATCACTCAACCGATTTCGTTGATCGAATTGCCGGTGTCCAGTCTTGGAATGTTTATCAACATGTCGGTGATTTTTTAGTGACCAATAAACAGGGAATCGCCAGCTACCAATTGGCAGTCGTGATCGACGACGCTTTGGCGGGAGTCGATCAAGTGATCCGCGGTGACGATTTGCTCAGTTCCACCGCTCGTCAAATCCTATTGCAATCAAAACTAGGATTACCGACTTGCCAATATTGGCACTTGCCGATCGTTGTCGGATTCGACGGCCAGCGTTTGGCCAAACGTCATGGCGGTTGGACAATCGAGCAATATCGATCTGCAGGCGTTTCCGCCGCCAGATTCCGAGGGTTGATCGCCCGTTGGAGCGGCATCGAGTCGGAGGAAGTGGTCAGCGTTGAAGACTTTGTTCGTT
>JBGTHU010000411.1:0-7644 GCA_041745975.1 Mariniblastus sp. | reverse complement strand
GGCTGGTTCACATTTCCCATCTCTTTCCCCTTTCACCTCGCGGCCACCTCGCGGCGAATGTTACTGAGTATAAGGTTTTTTCCGAGTCACCTATTATTGCGATCTTTGATGCGCTGGCTATCCAAAACGATGGCGCTGGCTGGGCGTCGTTCTTGGAACAATTTAGCTTGCTGAGGAAGATTTCAGCTTGGTTTAAGGGCGTAGGAACCCAGCCCTACCCAACCCGTAAGAGACTGAGAATGTTCAAAAAGATAATTCCTCTTGATAATCCCTGCTGTTTTTGTGGCGATTGTTCCTTTTATTGTTAGCGCCGCGGACGAGTGCGTTGCTGTAGCAGGACGTCCAGTGCTTTTTCGATTCGTTCTGGATTCGAATTTTCGAACTTGATGATTTCAATTTCTTGACCGGGTTGAGTGGCAACGGCTTGATCTAATTTTTCGATCACCCCCTGGATTTGCACTTGCAGTTGTTCAGGAGCCCTCACGATAATCGAATTGGTGATTGAATCGACCCCTAAGGTCAACAATGGCCCAGCGCTGGCCGCATTGACTTGCTGCAACACAATGGCAACATCGGGCGAGAGTCCCTCGGGAATCGGCACTGGTTTTCGGCCTCCCCCCGATGACAACTGAGTCTTGTAGATACTGTTGAGTATTGTTACGATCCGATTGGCGTCGGTATTTCTTACAGGAACAATGGTTGGTTGATCCAATAAAAGATTGATTGGAGCGTCCGCGGAATCGAGTGTTTTGACCAGCTCCCGCACTGTTTGTCGATCGCTGCGACTTCCATGGACGATCAACGTATTCAAACGTTCGTCGGCACCAAAAACGACAGGTGTTCTACTGTTGGAAAGGCCTAACACGCCTCGTTGCGAGCGTTCTAATTCTTTGAACATTTGGCGGAGTTGAGTGGCAACTACATTGGCTCCGGCATGTTTCAGGGGGATCACGTCAAAATTTTTAGTCGTTGCTGTATCACTTGCATCTAATCCCGTCGGATCGGTAGAGCGAGTCAGAATCGTCAGCAAATTTTCGAATTGATCGAGGGCTTCTCGATCAAGTGACATCAAGACCAATCGTTGCGACTGCGGGACGGCAATGATGGCCGGATGAGCCGAGTCGACAGATGATTGCACCGATGCGAGTTGTTCCAAATTTTCTGGATCGACAAGTGTGATGACGTTCTGACGTAGTTGCGGCCAAATCGAATCGACTTGCTGGACAAGCTGCGACCAGTCGCGGTTCCCCGTCAGCACGCGCGTTGTTTCCGAACGGTCTGCACCCTTAATGGCAGCCGATTGAGGCTCGCCCAATTCCGTCAGTACCGTTACAATTTCTTCCAATTGTTCTGCCGTTGCCCGCACCAATAGTTGTTGCGAATCGTAATCAACATCAATTGCCGGCGTCAAACTAATCGGCAAGCTGCGGAAATAGCTCCGCAAAGCGGACGCTGCAGCATCGGCTTCAATTGATTGGATGCGAAAAACGCGAAACTGTTGCGCCGGCGGTGTTAAATCAGATAAGGTTTGCTCAATGACTGACAACTGATCCTCGGTGGCCAAGGCGACAATGCGATTCCCACTGGAATCAAAACTTATCTGAGGTGGTACGGTCTCGTTCTCAAACAACATTTCTAACGATTTGAGCATGGTTGTACCATTGGCTTGTTCCAAGGGCCAAGTCCTTAACTGCCGCATGCGATCGGGTGCGGTGCGGTTGAATTCGGATTGCTTTAACAAGTCATCGATCATTCGATGTTGATCTTCACTGGCAACAGCAATCACGGCACGCGATCCTCGCTCTGCCGCTACGCTAACGCTGGGGTCATTGCGGAACAAATCTCGCAGAGCACGGGCCAAAGATTCGGCTGGCATGTCAGTCACCCAATACGATTTCAGGCTGACATCATCCGTGCGGTTGTCCAATTGTTTGATTGTCTGTTCTGCAACTTCCAATTCGTCGGTTGAACCGGTGACGATTAAATTTTTGTTTCCCGGATCAAAGGTCACGCTGCAATTAGGCAGCAGGTTGGTCAACGCGGTCTGCAACGACTTACCATCAGCTTGATTCAACGGAAAAACCCGCACAGAACGGCGAATCACCATGTCAGCCATTAACTCATCGGTGACCTCTTGCAACAACTGATGGGTTTGACGGGAAGCCGTAACGACCAAGCTGGATGACTTGGGATCGGTAACGGCAGTTGCCGTCGGGGCCAGTTGTTTGATCATCGCAGTCCATTCTTTATCGCCCAAATTTCCCATCGGATAGATGCGGGCGATCGGCGTTTCCAGTTTGGGCAATTTGTTTTCCAGCACTGTCAGTCGCTCGGTCAATTCCAGGTGTTGATCGCTATTGGCAGTGACGATCAACGAACGGGTGGTCACATCGGGGCGTATCTTGATTTGACGACTTAAGGCTTCGGGCAAGGCTTCAATGACCAATGCCAAATCGACGTCTTCAATTCGATACGCTTCAAGATACGTTTCAGATTGATCCTTGAATAAACGACCTAAATCGTTTAAAACCTGGGCGACTCGATCATGATCATTGGCATTAGCCAATACCGTCAAATTTTGCTGGTCGCCCAACTCCACCATCGTCAAGTTGGGAACGCGGGTCAGTAGTTCACTGCGCGCCGTTCCGATCGGAATCGAACCGACGTTGTAAGTTTGGTATTTTTGGGGTTCAGTGGTCAATTGTTGTTCCGCATCGGCGATCAGAGCTTGAATTTGCAGGTGCTCATCTTCAAATGCCCAAGTTGCAAATCGATCGGCGTCGATACTGATTAAGACCAGTGAAGGAAACGTCGTTTGCAGTAGTTGACGAATTGAGGCGGCGAGGTTTCCTTTCAGCTGATACGTTTTGAGTCTCTTTCCGGTTAAATTCTGTGAGTCAGATTCAATGACATTGACCAATTCAGTCAATCGTTGATGTTGGCTGGGAGAAGCCAAGGCGACGATGCGATCGGTAGTCCCCCCAGGTAAAATTTGAGACGAGGGAATCAGTGACTTTAGCAGCGTGATCGCATTGGTGTTTCCCGTCCTAGGGACTTGGTAAACGGCGATGGACATCGACTCCATCTCTCCGCCGGATTGGGCAATTTGTTGGAGTGTTTGTCGGATCAATGTGTGGCGTGGTTTGGTGGCCAGTACCGTCAGTGTTTTCGACTCGACTTGTGTGACAATGGTGATCTCAGGAAAAAGTTGAGTCAGAATTTGAGTTGCTTGCTGTGGGTCGATTGGATCGGTCGGGTATAACTCGATCACCAGTCCCGCTGGATCAACAGGAAGATTCAGTTGATCGATAGCCTGACTTAATACTTCATGGTCTGACTCTCGCCCCCAGGCAACGATGATGGCTTGGCGATTGTCGGCCACCAATTCCATGCCGGGGACCATTCGTTGCAGGATCGGTACTAAATCGTTGGGGCGATCGGTCTGCAGGCGATAGCTCCGAAAACTACGGTTGGAGGACTGGGTTCCCATTGCCTGAGATTCTTCATCCCGCATTTGTTGGACGGCCGCATCGATTTGCTGATGAACGGATTCGGTAGCCCAAATCATCAAGCGGCGATTCGGGTCATCAACGACGATACTGGCAGTTGGAAAAATCCCCAGTAAAAACTCAGCTAATTGCTCAGGAGTGGAATCACCAGTGGGATAACTGGCAATCCGATGGGGTTGGGCTCCTTGAATCGGTGCCTGCAATTGTTGTACGATTTGCTTAATCAGTTCGTGTTGGCTGTCCCCCGCAATGACTGCCAACTCGCCCGGTCGTTGATCACTGACAACTTGGACCGTTCCCAGCTCTTGCGGATATGTAGCCAAGATGGCTTCAAAACGAGACTTTAAATCGTCAGTCAATGCATAGATTTGCAGCTGGTTTTGTTTGCGGGGGGGCAGGTTTTGATTCAGTTGAGCCAGCAATTGTTCGAGTTTTTCCTGTTCCCGTGGTGCGGCGATCACGTTCAAGCGTTCGTTCGGTTCATCCCAAGTCGCTTTGATTTGAGGAAGCAATTCTTTGATCAGCTCCAGCGCCGAGGAAGAAAGCGAGCGATCGAGTGGATAAAACTTTACGGTTTTGTCGAGTCGCCCTTTTCCAGCAGCAACCAATTGTTGCAACACGTCGCCGACGGCTTGTTGGGCTTCGCCGTCACCAATCACCGTGAATTGGGATGCCGCTGGATCGACTTTGACCTGGGCTTGAGGGGCAAACGTTTTCAGCAAATCGACCAAGTCGGATTGGTTGATATCGTCCAATGGATAAACCTTGATTTCAGGCTGTGGTTCCTGGGGGACAGAAAGCTTGATTTGGTCAACCCATCGCTGGAGCAATTCGACTTGAGCACTGGGAATCCAAGCGATCAATTCATTATTGGATACAGAGGGAATGATTTGCCAATCTGCGGTTTCAGCAGGTGATTTTTCCAGCATCCCGATTAGGATGTTGCGCTGAGCTGCGGTGAGTTGGTGCGTTATCAACTCTCGATCGTTTTTCTCCGAACTCTGCTGATTTAAGGAAAGTACCAGGTTTTCGATTTTGGCGAAATCTTCTGCGACACCGATAAAAACGAAGACCTTTCTGGCCGCGTCGAATTGCAATTTGGCGGTGGGAGCCATCGACTGCAACGTGGCCAGAAACTCGCTGGGTAACGCTTGGGGGCACTCGATGGTCTTCAACACGACTTGATCTTCCGGGCTTGACCCTTCCAATTCCAACTGTTGAATCAAGCTGTCGATAATTGTCAATTCAGCTTCGGCAGCGCGGACAATGATCGCTGAATTATCAGGAGCTGCTGTTACGGCCGCTCGCGGCGCAACCGCTTTAGCGATGTCAGTCGCAACCGTTGGGTTGGCTCGCTTAAGTTTGAAGACGCGCACCGCAGATACCGATCCCGTGTTCGCAATAATCTCCAGGCTGGAAAGCGCCTCTTGAATTTGTTGGTGTTGTGCCTGGCTACCGAAGACTAAAAGCCGGCGGTTGGTAGCATCAAATGAAAGGCTGGACTGGGGGGCGATCCGATTCAATTGCTCCAGGAGAGCGACCTGATCGAACGAGCCAATCATGTCATACGGTTGGAGGTAGGGTTGAGAAGACACGGAATCGGTGTCAGGCCTCAATTGGTTTAGGTAGTCTTCCGCCAATTTTACTTTGGAAACTCGACCGTAAATTACCACTCGACGCGAATTGGGCTCGTGGGAAATGATTGCGTCGGGGACAAGTTCCTTTAATGCGTTGACGGTCGTGGTCGGCTCGAGACCCACCAATGGGAAAGCTCGCACCTCCGATGGTTCTTTTGGTGGTTCCGGCGTTTTTGCTGCAGGCTGGGGAGTCGGGACGGATTCGATTAAGATCTTGATCGCCTTCAATTTACCCACCGTTTCAGTAACCAGCAACTGTTTTGAGTTGGGCAATAGCAGTACTTTACCAAAGCTTCCAATCAGTGGCTTGATTTCTGCTTGCACAATTTCCACAGGGCGATTGCCCAACGAAAACATCACGCTGACGATTTCGTAGGTTCCACGCTGGTCAAGATCTTCGGGGGCTACACGGGGCAAAATTTCATCAGGAATGCCATCTTTGATTTCGACCAAAATCAACAGTTTGTCTCGACGTACCAATGTAAAGCCCTTTGTCAACAAGATACTGTTGAGTAGGTCGATGGCTTGAGCGGGAGTGTACTCTCGATTGTCAGAGTAATTAAAATCGCCAGAGGGAACTGAGCCCATCACCAAGGATAGATCTGCTTGGTTGGCGAACCACCTGAGAACTTCCTCCCAACTTGGGTTGCTGAAATTGAACCGCAGTTTTTGTCGTTCCGGCAATTGTGCTAACTTTTGCTGTTGGTCGGAGTTGAGCAGATCAGCGATTTTTTGTCGGAACTGGTCGGTAACGGCCGTTCGCTGTCCCGGTTCAACAGTCGCCGATTGTTCGGCTGCCTGTGAAACCAGACTGCTGATTTCCGTTCGCTGTCGGTCGGTTAGCTCTACAAAGTCAGCAATTTCAGGATGGGCCAAACGGAAGTAGTCAAAGTCGTCTTGGGTTCGCAACACGACCGCATACACTGGAACAAACATTACGCTTGACCAAAGAATCGACATGCAAATCAATTCAGCCGCCAGAGAGAATCTGCTTAACGTTCGCCCGCAGATCAACATCGAAATAAACACAGAGTTAACGCCCTTCAAAAAAAGTTAACGGAGTTGGCAGCCCAATTCCATACAGTGACAAAAGTCGAAGCATTTCAGCGGTATAAAGTATCCTTGAAACCATTTGAGCGAGGGCCAAGAGTTACGCTGCCGACTAATACACATCCACTGGTCTACCTTTCCTTTCGGCAACCTCAGCGAAAAAAATTGGCTCAATGGCAGCAACCGCTAAAAGCTAACGGAAAAAGTGGGTTGACGCTCTCCGGCGAGACCACTTACCTCGATCAATCGCCTGCCTGCAACATCTCACCCCTTTTCAAATAGCCTCTAGTGCTTTGTCAAAGCTAAAAATATTGGTTCGGTGTAGCGGAAGTCATCAAGACTTTCGGCAATTTACGCTCTATTCGAACCTCGTGACGAGTTCCGCTAACCCTAAATTAAGCTTTAACAAAGCACTAGAAACACTCGTGGTAAAAAATATCAAAAAAAATTTATTTCGCGAGCCAGGCTTGAAATCAACGTCCCCCGGTTAATTAGTGACTTTTGCAACACTATTGGGAGGGTTTTTCAGATCCGACGTTTCGCAGGGCGATCGAAAGCCGATTTACGGTGAAATTCAGCTCCATCACGCTTGTTTGCCATCTTCGGTTGATATTGACCTCAAACAAACCACACCCTAATTTTCGCTGAATCTGACACAGCAAAAATAATTTTGAGCAAGTTTTCCTCCCCCATACGACGCTTAAAGCGAAGAAAAAATGAGAAAAAAATAGCAGTAAACGGAAAAAAAGGGAAGAATTTCGATGCCTCAACTGAATCGGTTTGAATGGCTGAAGCAGCGGTTGGAAAAACCGAACTGCCGGTCGTATTCGTGTTCAAAATTTAGGAAGATAGGTCGTGCCATTGTGGGAAGTTCGCGGTTCAAAATCGGGCTTTCGGTTTTATTTGCGATGTCGTTAGTAGCTGAGCCTGTTTCGGCAGTTCAATCTGGATCAGGACTTGCCACTCAAACACGCCAGCAAGACATTCAGGATTTACAGTCCTTCACAGCCCCAACAAAAATTACCAACTCCACCGCCGAATTATCATTCAACCAAATGCGTTCGTCTGAAAGCACTCGGACGAACGGAAAAGAGTTTAAACGAATTCGGCTGAATCATCTCACCGCGACGCAGGCAGAAGAAAATTTGCGATCACGATTGGGAACGGCAACCAACCTGAAGATTTTAATTGATCCCACAGTCACTAATGACATTGTTTTGTATGGCTCTCAAGAAAACATTCAGTATGGCGTTAGTCTAATCAACGAAATGGATCGTCCTCGGGTTGTCGACATGTTAAATTCCAACCATTCGACGCGGGCGGGTGATTCGAATTTTGCTCGGCGACAAGAATTCGCTAACGACGATCACCGAGAAGTTCAAAAGGAAAGTCATCAGATCGATAATCGCAATGAATCTACCGAATGGTACCAAGTAAATCTTGAATCC
>JBGTHU010000410.1:0-4035 GCA_041745975.1 Mariniblastus sp. | reverse complement strand
TGATCTGCGTGGACCACGTCACCGCGTTGATGAGACGCCAACCCAGCTCTTAAATGTGCTGACTTGACGGAGCGAATCACATTTTTGGCAAGTGCTTGATCAATCGGTGGTTCTGAACCGGGCAGAGTATTGATTGAGGCTTCGGCGTTAACAATTTGACCTTCTGCGGTTCGAAATACGGGGATCAAGTTGACTGCCTTACGATAACCACCGACCGGTTCCCAGGGGATCCAAATTCGATAGGAGGGGCCGAATCCAGAATCAACAAGATTTTTCTCTAGATCTTCCGCTGGGAAGACAAATTTTTTGCTCGGTTGTTTGGACTTCATGGAACCATCAGAATCATCGAATCCGTAAATGATCAAGTCACCGTCCGCTTTGACCAAACTATCTTGGGCATCATAGAAATTGACTTGCCCTTCAAATCCCCGAATCCGCTGGGAATTAATCTGCGGGGTGGAATCTTTCCAGATCACCGCCATCGTTTGAGCAGGCCCTGGTGGATTACTTTTTTTCCAAGGGACGGAACTGGTTTGGGTTGCTGATGTGGACTTGGGGAACAAGTCCCATTTCGATTTCTTTTGAGCTGGTTTTTGGTGATTACGAATCCCTGCACAACCACTGTTTAGGATCGGCGAGAGCAACAAAGTTAACATCAGAATGCGGGTGATCATCATCGGTATACCTATTGAGACTTTCATTGAATTGGATACAAACTGACTTATCGTCCGTCACGATTCGAACCAGTCGGATTGGCAACCGGATAAATCGTCTGAACCGCAGATTCCGATCCGTCATAGCGATGATATTCTGTGTTACCGTAGACTTCGGCAACATCCTCCAAGCACCAGTGCATACGATCCATCAATTCGTAGTTATGGAAATCGACATCGTCATCGTCGGTGACCAATGATGGTGTCAATACGATTAACAACTCAGTTCGCTGCGCAGTATCCGATTCGAAGCGAAATAAAGGACCGAGTCCTGGAATATCGGATAAAATCGGAATCCCACGTTGGGTATGTCCCTTGGATTCCTGAATCAATCCAGAGAAAACCAAGGTCTGTCCCGAGCGGGCCATCAAAGTCGATCGCGCCTCCGTTTTTAGAATTAATGGAGACAGAATTGGGGTTCCGTCGTTTCCAACCCCAACGACTGTCCCCGATCCATCGGGGCCCAAGTCGGATTTGTTTATCAAAACTGATAAGATGATTAAGCCGTCTGGACTGACACGAGGTGTGACCTCCAGAATGACTCCGACATCGAGAAATTCAATGTCCTGAGTAACACCAACTTGGCCAAGGGTTGTACCGGCGATTCGTCCAATTTCAGCACCACTTTGGACCCGTCCTTGTAGATTTTCCATGGTCATCAATTCCGGACGGCTTAGGACTCGAATGCATTGTTTACTTTGCAAAGACCGAATCAGTAGATTTACTGATTCACTACCCGCCGAGAAGACAAAGCCACCAAAGCCGGCCGTTGGGCTCGTTCGACCAACCCCCAGGCTGGACAGGCCTTGAGCTGCTACGGTACTTGGGGCCACCACGTTCAAGTTTCCGACCGCCCCGGGGTTGTTAAATGGAAAACCGATTCCGCCCAAAATCTCGCCGCCTGCGCCAATGCTGGTGTTACGACCGAATAGAATGGAATCTTGGAGTCCCCATTCGACGCCAAATTCCTCCAGCCGGTTTAAGTCGACTTCAGCGATCATCGCTTTGACGTGAACCATTGGTGGTCGCCGGTCGAGATCCTTGATGATTTGGACAATTTCCTCTAAGTATTCGGGCCGAGCCTGAATCACCAAACTTTGCGAGGTCACTTCAGGAACTACGATGACGCGTCGGTTGGTCTGGTTGATGTTTCCTACAAATCGGGGATCAATATCATTAATCGTGTCTCGACCATTCAACAATTCGTTAATGGTATCCGCCATGTCCAAGGGAGGTGTATTACTCAACCGATAGACATACGTCACTCTCTCATCCGCGCGTTCCTCGTCCAGTCGGTTGAGCAAGGCTTCCACGACTTCTAAATCACCGACCGGCCCGGTTGCCAAAATCGAGTTGGTTCTTGGATCGGATGAAAATCTGAGATTTACTAAGGCTGACCCTGGTGTGGTACCAGCAGACTGAAGTGGCAGATTAAAACCACCTTGGGCACCGGCACCCAATCCCCCAGCCTGTGCCGCATCTGCACTAAACAGACTTTGAAGCGTCGCCAACAGCTCGGCCGCATCACCATGAATGATTTGAAAGATTTTTAATTGAACGTCGATGTCGGGAATTCGATCGAGTTCACGAATCAATCGCTCAATAAGCGCGATACTCTTTGCGGGGGCCGAAACTACGATGGTATTCGCATCCCGATCCGCAGTTAGACGAGCGTCGAACAAGATTCCACTGGCGATATCCTCTCCCACACCTTCACCTCGCATCATCAAACTTCTTGCTCCGGGGAAAGATTGATCCGGATTGTTCTGCAAGCCTCCGGCTTGTTGTTGATTAAATAGATTTTGATTATCAATACCTTTGAAGCCTGTTCCTGCATTGGGTAGGTTTCCGTTAATGGCATCCTGGACGATCACTGCCAATTCTTCGGCGGATCGATTGAATATCTTGATCACCTTAATTTCATGAACGGAATCGGAACTGTCGACATCAATTTCTGCCAGAAATTTATCGGCTTCACTGATCGTCTGAGCGGAACCTTTGACGGTAAGAATGTTGCTGCGAAAATCAGTTATAGTCACAACAGGGGTACTGGGAAGCTGTTCGCCGGCGCCAAATTGTTGGATACTCTGGCCAAAGTAGAGATCCAGTCGGGCTTTTGCATCGACAGCGGAAATGTACTTGAGTCGAAATACTTTGAAGTTATCGATATCCATCGGTTCCCCCGGCACGTCGAACTCGTTGACAATTTCCCGAATTCGTTCCAGGGCACCGGCTTGGCCCACGACAATCAGAGTGTTGTTGATACTATTGGCCCGGATCTCAGCCGTTCCAAATGACCCTAGATAAGCCGCGTCGTAGAGTTCTTGTACGTTTTGTACGATGTTGGCCGCCGAGACATTTTTCAATTGAAGATTTACCGTTTTCCGGGCCTGCTTGGTCAGTTGCTGATCCAATTCATCAATGACTTGCTGTACTCTGGCGACATCTGCAGGGTTTTCACCGGTGACGATGATTAATCCAGTCTGAGGATCTTGGGAGAGCTGGACTCTTCCTAACAAATCTTGTATCTCTTGATCTTGCATCGCGGGGTTCTGCGCCAAGGACTCACCCGGCAATTGATTGCCAGCTTGACGGTTGCCCAATCGATAAGCGGCTTGGCGAATCTGTTCGACATTGGCCACAGCAGGGTGAAGCACAGCTTGGGTCACTGTCTCACCATGGATGTGGTTGGAGTCCGATGTGTCCAACAGTTGCATAGTTCGCAACCAACTTTTTCGATCACTCGGTTGGCCTTCGAAAGTCAATTGTCCGGTTTGGCGGTCGACCAGCATCACCATGGGGCTATTCTGGTCATCTTGAGGATGTGCAAGTGCGAATCGGCGGTAACGATTATCGGGAGACATGGCACTTTCAAAGTGGCCTCGCCATACATTTTGAAGGTTTCTTTCGAATTCGACCATCGATGTGTGTTGCAGCTGGTAAACGGCCGGGAACTCCTCCAAATTTGCAGTGCGAATGGAAGTAGGTGGCCGACGGTCGTTGTCTTGATTAAGACTGACTTGTTGGACCGATTGAGTCGCCGGAGGTTGCCAACCGCCGATTTGATTGCTGGAATTCGAATCCTTATCCTGGCTTTGGCCCGCATTATGTGGTGTCGAAGTGGATTGCTGATTTAGTGGTTGAAACTGCGATGACAAATTCAACCGGAACGTATTGATACTTTCTACTGCCGTAGCGGTTGAGAGGCGCTGCCTGTCCGAATCGGACGTGGATTGCGATTTAAGCAACAGCTCAAGGGCTGAATTATCGCTGTGCGTTGTCACTTGCTGCTGTGCGGATGCCATGTCAATCATGGTATCGG
>JBGTHU010000409.1:0-1800 GCA_041745975.1 Mariniblastus sp. | reverse complement strand
CGGTTGGCCGTATCCGCAATCACCGACAATCGGAAATCCACTGTGGGCCAAATGGACTCGGATCTGGTTGGTGCGTCCGGTTATTGGTTGGCACTGGATCAAAGTAGTGCCGTTTGGACTTCGCTGTAAAACCTCCAACTCGGTTATTGCCGGTTGGCAATTACTGGAATCGGTATCGGTTTCTACTACTCTTAGTCCCAGTGGCCCTGAAGGTGACTTTCCCAGCGGTTGCTGGCAGGTAAATTGATCCCATTGGGGATGCCCTAGCACGAGTGCCAGGTAAGTTTTTTGAACTTGTTTCTGAGCGAATTGTTGTTGAATTTTGGCTGCTGCATTGCGGTTGCGAGCCATCAGCAACACACCCGTGGTGTTCGCATCCAGGCGGTGCAAAATTCGCATCGTTTCATTGGGGTAACTGGTTCGGATAAAACTCTGCAAGGTATTTTTATTGAAACGCCCGCAGGGGTGCATGGGCAGGGGCGCTGGTTTGTGAATGGCAATCAGGTCATCATCTTCGTACAGGAATTGGACATCATTGGACACGGAAGGTTCGACCGTATTGGGAACCAAATGGTAAATCCTCCAACCGGCCCGTACGATTTCGTCGGCAGCCAATTGTCGTTCTTGATGTTTGACTCGTCCCAATTGGCAGGCCTCCAACCAAAACGCTCGATCCAATTTGGCATGCACCGTTATTAGATATTCAATCAGCGGACGTTGGTCAAAAACCGCCGGCACGTTCATGGGACGGAAATTGGTGTAGGGAACAGAGCCGGGTAAAGGATTGGTGGCCACTTTGAGGCGTTCGGATCGTTGGTCCAGCCGTTGCTGCATTGGTTTTGAATTGGGATTGCAGGAAGGACAATATTTTCCGGGGATGTACCATTCCGATTGTTGGTCTTGTGGGCTCAAGATTGCTTGACAGGCAAAGCAAAGAGCCAGATCGGTTTGTTGTAATTGCGGATCGAGTGCGACCCGTTTGTCAAACACAAAACAATCGCCTTGATAGTGATCGCCTCCACACTCTTCAAAGTACTTCAAAATCCCACCATCCAATTGGTAGACCTGTTCGAAACCAGCTTCTTCCATCAATGGCCCGGCTTTCTCACAGCGAATACCACCGGTGCAGAACATCACTACCGGTTTCTTCCGCATTTCAGCGGGGAGCGATTGAATCGCCTGCGGGAAATCTCGAAAACTATCCACTCCCACCGGAAGGGCTCCGTTAAATGAGCCGATTTGGAATTCGTAGTCATTGCGGACATCCAACAAAGTAATGTCGTGGGCGTTGTCCAACCAGCGTTTTAATTCAGTCGCTTTGATCTTGGGGCTGGTTTTCACCGAGGGCCGAATTTGATCGACTCCCATGGAAATGATCTCCTTCTTCAATCGCACCAACATCCGACTGAAAGGTTGATGGTCGCTGTAACTTTCTTTGATCTCCATGTCGCGAAATTCAGGCTGGGACTTGAGAAAGGCCAGCCAGCGATCGATCGATTCCCGTTTGCCAGCCAAAAATGTATTGATCCCCTCAGGGGCCAGCAAAATCGACCCCTGGAGTCGAAGCTCCCGACAAATGCTCAAATACGCTTGTCGACGTTCCGGCAATCGATCTAACGTTACAAATTTATAGGCCGCAATGTTTACGATTCGATCTTGGGGATGATCAATGAGATCGCTGTCGGTCTGGTCAGTGAAGTAATTTTCAGTCGTTGTCATTTTGAAAAAAAATGGAAGGAAAGAGGATAGGAAAAATCAGGGGGAAAAACTAGCTGATACTCTTAAACTTAAGGATCTAAC
>JBGTHU010000408.1:0-4750 GCA_041745975.1 Mariniblastus sp. | reverse complement strand
TGCCACCGTAGTGGGCGTTGGAACTGCTGCCCATACTTAGCGGATGGGTGTAGACGGTGGCCACGTCCCCCTTTAGCTCGGGATGCTTGCTGGGGTCGCTGATGGCGAACTTCGCTTCGATGATGTCCTTTTCGGTCCCTTGGGCGTTATTTTTGTCGGTCTGGCCGAGTGTGGCAACCACGAACTTGGCCTGGGGGGCGTTAAACTCCTTGCGCAGCGCACCGATTAGGTTGACCAGATTCCGCTCGTACATCACGGCGTGCCCGGCGTTGTAGCGGTCCTTATCCCCCTGCCACCAGAAGAAGCCGGCTACCTCGAATTCCGTGGCACCAGGATAGTAAGTGCCGATGTTCTCCAGCACTTCCTTGGCTCGAGCGACGTCGCCGTCGTACTGAACACCCGCCTTCCAACCGATTGGCTCAGGCTGAGTCCCCTTTTCCCAGCGATCTGGGCTTTGACCATAACCGGCGTAGACGAAGGTCTTATTATTCTTTGGATCGACAAATTCGTAGGACGGGCTGCCCGGAGGCAGCAGATCCCAGCCCAGGGAACGATTGCCAATCGCGCTTTTAAGGATCAGCACCGGATGTTCATGGAAATCGCCCAAGTAACTGCCGATACCGATTTCGACGCCGATCTTGCCGCCGGTCACCTTGAGCCAGTCGTTCTTGCGAATCTGTGTTCGGCCAGGGCCACCACTGCCCATCACCGCCACATTCCGCACATCCTGACGCTCGGACCAGTTGCCTTCCGCGTCGACTAAGTACGGATATAGCCCCTCCCGCTTGACTGCGTGCTCCAGCGTGCCGTCCCTGTCACCGGCGACGTTACCGAATTCCAGCATGTTCGACTGTCCCATCAAAATGTAAACCTTAACCGGTTTGCTGGGTTCAGCCGACTTGTCGTCGGAGCCGGTCAAGTCGTCCGCCCGCGACGACAGGGGTAGCACCGTCAGCAAAACAAGGGCGATGTTAAAGAGATTCATCCTATGTGACGATTTCATGGCGTGATCCTTTTTCTGAATAGGAAAGTGGAATGCGATCATTTCTGTTGGGTTGGATCACTTGTTGATCCGTTAAGCGGCGGTATTTGGATGAAGTCGATGAAGTCGATGAAGTCGATGTATACTGCAGCGAGTCAAATCTCAAACGGCCAACGCGATTTTAGTACGCAAAGCCGTTGGTCGATAGCATGGATGTAACGGTTCACGGGTAGGATGGGAGGTTGAGGCTGGGATGGTGAAACATACCCGCGAACAGTTACGCCGATTTAAGAACGCGACATTTAAAGTAAAGCTTCTCTCTATTCTTGACTAATTTCGATCAATTTGACTATCGTAAGGCGAAAGTGTGAAAGATCAGCGACTTTTTTGATATATTTAGGAATTGTTATTGAATAAATCATAAATTAGCATGTCAATATTGGAAGTTCAAGTTGAGTTTAATAAGTCTACCATGTTCACGTATTTAGGCTCTACCTATCCCCCCATACGGATCAACAAGGTTGGGAAGTAAAGACAGTTTTCATGAATTTGCTCCATTGTATACCAAGTTTCGCCCGTCGCTTTCAAGTGATCGTCGCGGCGAAAATCATAAATTTCTTGATTTTTGTTTTTTGTTGTACTTTTCCCGCGTTGGCTCAGAATCAGACCGATGTTGAAAACAGAAACTCCGGCGAGGATTGGCCTGTTAGTTTCAACCAATTCATCCGTTCGATACTAAATCGACATTGCACTGCTTGTCATGGCGGCGTTCAACAAGCCGCTGGGCTCTCGTTTGTTTATCGTGATTCGGTCGTGGCTCCCGATGGCTGGGTCGTAGAACCCGGTGACGCTGAAAATTCAGAGTTGATTCGCCGTATCTTGTCCGACGATCCAGATGAAGCCATGCCTCCCCCTGAACATGGGGCAAGGCTTGACGATTCTGACGTTCAATTGTTGCGTCGATGGATTGATCAGGGGGCGAATTGGCAAAAACATTGGGCTTTGGAAGTTCCGCAACGTGTCGATCGACCGGTCGATGAAAATGATAACTGGTCGCAACAGCCAATCGATCGATTTATTTTCCAGCGGTTGAAATCTGAAGGCCTGAGACCGGCAGGTGATGAAACGGCGACGCGGTGGCTCCGCAGAGCCAGCCTCGATTTGACGGGGCTTCCTCCGACGGCGGAATTGGTTCGAACGTTTTTGAACGAATTGCAATCTGATGATGAGTTGGCTTATCAAAATGCGGTAGAACAATTGCTCACATCACCCCATTTCGGCGAACGTTGGGCGAGTGTTTGGTTAGACCAAGTTCGCTATGCTGATTCCAAGGGGCTTGGTTTAGACGGCCGTCGCAACATTTGGAAATATCGCGACTGGGTGATTTCCGCGTTCAATGATGATTTGCCTTTTGATCAATTTACTATTAAACAGATGGCGGGTGACTTGCTTCCCGATCGGACTGCTTCCGACTTGATCGCCACCGCCGCCCACCGATTGAGCCAGAGCAATGAAGAGGGCGGAACGGATGATGAAGAGTTTCGCGTCGCGGCAGTGCTGGATCGAGTCAGTACGACATGGCAGACTTGGCAAGGTTTGACTTACGGTTGCGCGCAGTGCCACAGCCATCCTTACGATCCGATCGAGCATGACGAATTTTATAAATTTGCTGCGTTTTTTAATAACACAACGGACTGCGATCTCGATCAGGAATGGCCCGTTTACCAGGCACCTGTTCAGCAATCCGATTATGATAAAGCAAGTCAATTGGATCGACAGATTGAAACCTTACGAGACGCCATCTGGCAGCAAGAATACGGTTTGCTGACCGACATGTCTGTTTGGCAACCTTTAACCGAAGTGCAAGCAACCACCAACAACGCAACACGAGTTGCCGTCGAGCGAATCGATGACCATGACCAGTATTTTACGGTTGATACGGTCAGCCGCAATACTGCCTTTCAGTTAGAGGCGCCGCTTCCCTCTGGACTCGAATTACTATCGGCGATTCGGCTGACTCTGATGCCGCTTGATCCAGTCACCGCCGTTGCGGATTCAGAATGGGGATTCGTGCTCTCCCATGTTTCAGCGGAATTACTGGTGCCCGGCGAGGAACCACGTAGCTTACCTCTACAGCGACTGATGATTGACGAACCGAATCCTTTTATCGATCCCCAGCGCAGTCTCAACGTTGAAGATAATTACGGATTCTCAGCTTACAGTCGGATTCATTACCCTCGTCAAACGGCATTGGTATTGTCAGAGTCAATTTCAGTCCCTGCTGGCAGTCGCTTGCGAGTGAACTTAAACCACAAGATCTTCATTCTGAGTGCTTATTCGCTGATCGCCAAACGAGGGCATTTGGCGGTGACCGGCGACAATCGGTTTATTGGTCTTCTGCAGGATCAGGATTATGTCGCTCAACAGCGGGAACTGGCTAAGCTATCTGAAGAACGAAAACAAATTCGATCAACGGGTGTCCCGGTCTTAGCCGAGCTACCAAGCCATTTACGACGGCCCACCCATGTCTTTATCCGAGGCTTGTTTTTAACCAAGGATAAAGAAGTCGAGGCGGGTGTGCCCGCGGCCATGGCCCCGCTGCCTGAAGATTTGCCAGTCGACCGGTTGGCATTGGCCCAATGGTTGGTGGCTGCCGACAATCCGCTAACTGCCCGGGTTGCGGTCAATCGATTTTGGGCTCGCATTTTTGGAATTGGAATTGTCGCGACCGAGGAAGATTTTGGTGCCGCCGGCGAACTTCCTTTCCATCCGGAGTTGGTGGACGATTTGGCTTGGCGGTTTCAACATCAGATGGGCTGGAGTACGAAAAAACTGTTGCGTGAATTGATCCTGTCCCGAACCTATCGACAGAGCTCCAAGATTGAATCGGAACGATGGGAGCTAGATCCTGATAACCGACTGTTGGCACGCGGCCCCCGCGGCCGGCTGTCTGCTGAAATGATTCGAGACCAAGCCTTGGCGATATCGGGGTTGCTAAGTCCGCAATTGTATGGTCCTCCCGTCTATCCCCCAATCCCAGACGGAGTATGGCAGCCATTCGAATATGGAGACAAATGGAAGACGGCTGAAATCGGCGACCCCAATCGATACCGCCGGTCGATCTACACGTATACCAAGAGGAGCATTCCCTATCCGCTGATGGCGACGTTTGATGCGCCTTCGCGGGAGCTTTGCACGCCGCGCAGGTCACAATCCAACACTCCCACTCAGGCATTGATGACACTCAACGATATTACCTTCGATGAATGTGCTGAAGCACTTGCTGAACTGATGCTGAAAAAAAAACCGGATGACCTCAGAGACCAAATTGTCTGGGGGTTCGAAAGAGCCACCTCACGGAAACCGCTTCCGTCCGAGGTCGAGCAATTGATGCGGTTGTATCCCAAAACCCCGCAGGGAACAGCGTCCGACTTGAAGGCAATTGCAACCGTACTATTGAATCTTGATGAAGTCCTGACGAAATAATGAAAAAGATGAAACCTACCAGTCGGCCATCCAATCGCCGAACGACTTTATCCCAAGAATTAACGATTGAGCAAATTCAATTGGCAACGCGTCGACAGTTTCTTAAGAATTGTACGACCGGATTGGGGAGTATTTGGCTGGCCGGCCAAATATCAACTGCAGCAACTGCCAGCGGATCTACGAACAACTTGGCGGAATCGACAGCCAGATTGATTGGCTCACCGCTGACGATTGCCCCCAAAGCGAAAAGGGTGATATTTTTGCACATGGTGGGAGCCCCCA
>JBGTHU010000407.1:0-5159 GCA_041745975.1 Mariniblastus sp. | reverse complement strand
TCCCAGCGGACAATCGACCGTTCTACAACCCGGAGCAATCAGTCTTTATTTGGAAGCCTTTTCCCGATTCGAAGAAGTTTTCGAATCCAATGTCGAACTGACAGTCGACTCGGGTTATGCCGATGAATTGGTAGAATTTCTCAAAAATTATCAGAAGATATTGAAGCTCACCGGACGCCAATGGCCGTCTGATTTTCCCCTGCAGGATTTTATTGACAAACGTAGCGCGTTGGGATTGAGAGATGGGTTTCCGACTTCTGAGGACTTGCTAGATGAAGCTGGTGTAATCCAAGACGATCAACAAGACGATCAACAAGACGATCAACAAGACGATCAACAAGACGATCAATAAGACGATCAATAAGACGATACGGGGCCAGCCTCATTCGATCAGAATCAGGACGAAGGCAAGTGGTCTGTTCCAGCTTAATATGAGGGTAGCGGAACCCGTCAATGGCTAGCTGATTTTATGGCGTTTTCGGAGGTATGTAGCGGAGGTCGTCAAGACTTTCGTTCATTTTCCTAGCTTTCTCTGACGCCCCGAAAGTCGTTGACGACTTCCGCTATGATAAAATCAACCAGCCGTTGACGACTTCCCTTACGGCAATCCCTCAATCTTAGCTGGCACAGACCAGGACCACTCCAGAATTTCGGCTGCTTTTATTCTATTTCTTAGGTGTTTTAGTTTCTGAGATTCCGCCTCGGGAGCGATCCCGCGGGGTCCGGTGGTTGAGCCGGGAAATCGCGTAAAAGAATACGGGAGTAAAGAAGATTCCGAATAGCGTGACCCCCAACATCCCGCTGAAGACGGCGACACCCTATCAGCGACATTTTAGATACGCCAAAATCAATTTGCCCCCTAATGTCGCGATGAATAATCCCATGTCGGCTGGCACGTAACAAACCAGCAGCTATTTGCTTTACTATTAGAAAAGGCAGTATCGATTTTCCCCAATCAGAAGACGCCTTGACTTATGGACCATTTGGTCCAATAATCAATGCATGACAGGAAGACCACGAACATACCGACGAGACGAGGCGCTTGAAGCGGCCGTTGAGCTTTTTTGGCGACAGGGCTACGATGCCACTTCGCTGGATGATTTGTTGCATGCCATGAAGATATCCAAAAGTAGTTTCTACGCCGACTTTCAATCGAAAAAAGCCCTCTACCACACCTGCCTACAGCACTATCAGTCGTTCGTTGTCAACCACTTGCAAAACTTGCAGTCCCAATCGGCTTCACTGCCACAGTTTTTTCAGCTCGTTTTTCAAGAAGTAATCGAAGACGCTGCCGCTCGCGAACCCAAAGGCTGCCTGATCGTGAATTCGGCTGTAGAATTTGGCCAGCACCGCCAGGAGTTTTCGGAGGAAGTGCGGACCGCCCTGGAGGCAGTTCAATCAACCTTCGAGCGTGTGATCCGCGCTGGAATCAAGGATGGACAGATATCCTGCAGAATATCGCCAAAAGTTTCAGCAAAATATCTAACGACATGCTTGAGTGGAATTAGGGCGATGATCAAAGGTGGAATGTCGGCCAGGGATGCCAAGGCGGTTGTTTCGAAAATTATCCGATCGCTTGAGTAGAAAGTTGATGATGTTTTTCATGGGTTCCTTGTTCAAAGTAAAGAGGTTTTTGATGTTTTCATTTCAATGCATCAGGTTCATCCAGATATTCGCGCTGTTGGTTATGTTGGGAAAGTCTCAATTGGCATGGTCCCAAAACAACGACGTGGAACCACTTGTCCCGCAAAACCTGCTCAAGTTGATTCACACTCCCGAGGTGCAAAAAGAGCTTGGCGTTCTTGAAGACGATCGGCTTTTGGAAATCCTTAAAGAGATCGATGCCATTTGGTGGCCTGCACGGATCTTACCTGAAACCATACAGGTAAAAACGGTTCGCGATCTGGAAGTACGATTACTTGAATCGCTCCAGCCCCTACTCACACCGGAAAAACTGCGTCGGCTTCAGGAGATCGAAGTTCAGTCGCAAGGGACCAGGGCACTCGTTCGCCCCGAAATTGCCAAATCGATTAGGCTTAATGATCATCAGTTGAGTGGGATTAAGCAGGCATTGCTGGCGACAGATGCCGTCACTCGCAAGTTGAGCGAAAAACCAGGTGGTGACTCCGAACTAGCAAAACAACTCAACTTGGCTCGTGAGAGGGAACAACGCACAATCGACGAAATTCTCACACCTTCAAATCGACAAGCCCTAGCGAAACTAATCGGTGAACCGTTTGACACGGTCTCCTTAAAACGCATCTTCCCTTTAGCTCCTGAATTGATTGACTCCGGCGAATGGACTGACAGCGGGCGAACTACACTGGAGTCATTACGAGGTAACATTGTCTTGGTTCATTTCTATGCGTTCCAGTGCCACAACTGCGTTGCCAACTTCGATCACTACAATCGCTGGCACGATTCCCTATCGGAAAAAGGGGTGAAGGTCATCGGAATTCAGACGCCGGAAACGCGGGCGGAGCGAGATCCAAGTCTCGTAAAACAAGCGGCCTTAAAAAAGGGGTTCGGATTTCCAGTACTAATCGATCTCAAAAACGACAATTGGAATGCTTGGGGGAATACCATGTGGCCTACGGTCTATATCATCGACAAGAGAGGCTACATTCGGTTTTGGTGGCAAGGCGAGTTGAATTGGCAAGGTGCCACCGGGGATAAGGCAATCGAAAAATTGGTTGAAGAACTTTTAACAGAAAAGGAATAAAACGCATGGTACGGTTTCAAAATTTTGGGCTCTTCGTTTTGGTTTGTTTGACATCACTGAACCCCTTGCAGGCCCAAGAGGCTCGAATAGCAAGCGACCCCCAAGCCACTCAGCCGCTTGAAGTCGGAGCAACGGTCCCCGATGTGGAGATCACCGGAATTGACGACAAAGTCGTTGAGCTGTCTGCTTTATATCGCAGCAAGCCATTGGTTGTCGTTTTCTTCCGCGGTGGTTGGTGTCCGATTTGTAGTCGGCACACTCAGGAGTTGATCAAAGCCTACCCAAAGATTCAAGAGCTAGGTGCCGAGCTGATCGGTGTGAGCCCCGATGCGGTCGCCAACTCAAAATCGAACCACGAAAAAAATAGCGTTCCATTTCCGTTTTACTCCGATGCTCAGGTTGTCGCCAGCTCTGCTTTTGGCTTGGCATTTCGAGTCGACAATCAAACGATGATAAAGTACAAAGGGTATGGGATTGATTTGGAAGCCGCATCGGGTCACCCGCATCACGCACTTCCGATTCCCGCCGTCTATGTAATCAATCAGCAAGGCAAGGTCGTTTTTGCCCACAGCGACCCCGACTATCGCCAGCGGCTTGATCCGAAGAAAATCTTAACCGCACTCGAAGGCATCACCTCCTCCTCCCAAGAGCAGCCTGTTTCGGAGCCAATCGACCAGACGACGAATGATGCGGAGAAATTGACGATTCTTTGGACCAGCGGCGATCCTGAAATCGCTCATCGAATGGTCTTGATGTACAGCCATGCGGCCAAGAGAAACAAATGGTTTGATGAGGTGCGTTTGATTATCTGGGGCCCCAGCGCGAGGTTGGTTGCATCGGATAAAGACATTCAAGCGAAACTCATGGAGATGAAGAACGCCGGCATTACGCTTGAAGCATGCGTGGTTTGCGCGGATTCTTACGGTGTTTCAGATCGACTCAGAGAACTGGGGATTGATGTCAAGCCAATGGGAAAGCCGCTATCCAATATCATCCGTGAAGAGAACAGTCGACTTGTTACATTCTAAGTTGCAACCAACATTTTGTCCCTACGGGACAATCCAACAATAATATCCCTTTCTAATGTCATTCCGTGGACGATGCAATTTAAATATCGCAGTCGAAAGTCATTTCGTGGATGACGCCAATCAAATACTTGCAATGAATGCCATGCTGCGGACGATGCAGTTTAAAAATCGTGAACAAACGATATTACTCGCAGAATGCTACTCTACCTTTCTGGGGTAGAGATCTGTTGCTGCGAAAACGACGCTCAGCCAGAAGCATTCGCCTCAATTTTTCATTGGTTTTGGTGGACTCCCGTAAGCCGAACGCACTGCCGTCGGGTGAGCCGAACGCGCTAGCGTCGGGCGATTCGTGATGGGTTCAATTATTGTAAATCGTCACCAATCCCGACGCCAGGCCCGCAAGCAGTTCTGGACATAAATCCCCAACATCAATCCCAACATAAATCCCGAAAGGCCCGCGGCTAGCGCCGTCGGCTCACAGCGGATCGACACCTTCGCAGAGCCGAACGCGCTAGCGTCGGGCGCTACGTGATGGGTTCAATTATTGTAAATCGTCACCAATCCCGACGCCAATCCCTAACATTAGTCCCCAAGGCCAATCCTGAGAGGCCCGCGGCTAGCGCCGTCGGCTCACAGGGGATCGACACCTTCGCAGACCCGAACGCACTGGCGTCGGGTGAGCCGAACGCGCTAGCGTCGGGTCTTTAAGAATCAATATCCAATCCTTTTCGATCCTGCGCTTCATTAACATAGACGATCGCAGATTCAATCTCCTCATCTCCATCCAGAATGGAACAATCACCGCCACGCGTCCAAGTACGATTCGCGATCAATGGCGTCAACTGATTCCGCAACCATCGCGTGCAATTCGCCTTCAATTGGTCCCTAACCTTCTGCGGTTTTTCATTTGCCGCGACAATTACGTGAACATGATTCGATCTCGCACAAACAGCGAGCAATTGCCAGTTGCGAACTTCACAATGCTCGCGACAGGCAACTTCAACTGTTTCCCGATCCTTGGGTGAAAGTAGTACGACGTCGCCGGTCAACTGCTCTCGGCACCATCGCTCCAGCAGTGGCCGAGGCAATTGTTTGCCAACACGCCGTTTACGCCAGCCGCGCATGTCACCTGGCAGCCAAGTACCATAAGTCGTCCAGGTTATCAGTGATGTAAGCGCATCATTCATTGGATTCGCCTCGCGTAATTGATTGAGCCAAACGCGCTGGCGTCGGGCGCTAATGTGAGCCACACGCGCTAGCGTCGGGCGAGCCGAACGCACTGCCGTCGGGTGAGCCGAACGCGCTAGCGTCGGGCGATTCGTGATGGGTTCAATCATTGTAAATCGTCACCAATCCCGACGCCAGGCCCGCAAGCAGTTCTGGACATCAATCCCCAACACCAATCCCCA
>JBGTHU010000406.1:0-5655 GCA_041745975.1 Mariniblastus sp. | reverse complement strand
TGACACTGGCCTTAATGCGATAAACCTAAACTCAACCCCACGCTAAGATTTGTTACTTTTTTACGTTAACTCAATAAACAAAATTCCAATTGCCGCTGAACCAAGACAGGATAGTGTCGCCATTTTTATGTCCATTTACATTCAGTTGAGGGCCGCCTTGCGAGCGTTACTTACCCTTGCGGAAAAATCTTTTTCGTTACATGGAGGTAGCAATGCATCAAGTAGTAATTTCTCAACTTCTTTCGTGCTGACTGCGCTACGTACAACAGCGTAATAGAAGTAGAGATGTTCACTCCATAAATCAATCATTGAATATATTCTTGCTCGACTTCGTTGTTGGCGTTTGTTGCGGTATGACCTTAATCTTGTTCTTAAAGATTCGTTTCCGTGATCACCTGTTTCACCGACGTAAAATATGAATCCGAATGGCGGGACACTCGTAGACAGGATCGTTACCGGGCAAAGCACGAACGCATAAACACCACGTTGCGTTGGGGCATTACTAGAAGAGTCATATTTGACAAACCGCCAATTCAAACGTGTGATTGGTTGGTAAGCTTGCCAACTTGCTACATGTGGAATAAATGTGCGCTTACAGTCGCGAAACTCACCTGCAAGACTATTCCAGTCTGGTTCGCCTTCACCAGAGGCTAAATTATTCCACGCAGCGATAGGCATTTGTCCACTCGAGATCCAAGTTTACCAACAATATATTTACACTCGAACTCTTTCGATCATAGTCGCAAATCAGGATTAATCAATTGAACTTCCTTATGCGACAGATACGCTATTTCCTTTTACACGGTAATTAGGTTATTAGGGACGTTTGTTGATTGGAAACTGTTCAAAATTGCTGCGAATATGACTTACAGCATCATTTGTAAATTTCGTCACTGACCTGACTTCTTCGATGGTATTGTCTTTTCCGAAACCGAAACGAATCGAACAATCGGTGGACTTTGGTGTTACAGGTAAAGCATCCAGTACATGGCTAGGTGCGAAATCTGCAACGTGGCAGGCGGAACCGGTGCTGGCGACAATTTCAGGCATCATCGTCAGTAGGCCCTCATTTTCCGTGCCATGAAACGCCAAATTACTAATGTGGGGCAATCGACGTTCCACGCTTCCGTTGACGGTCACATTTTCAAGTTGTTTAAGCAGGGATGATTCAAATTCGTTTCGAAGCTGCTCAGTATGTGCCGACCATTGGGACATGTTGTCTCGAGCCAAATTACACGCAGCCCCCATCCCAACGATGGCTGGAACGTTTTGAGTTCCAGCTCTCAAGCCTGCTTCCTGTCCTCCGCCATAAACCCGAGGCAAGACTACCTTGTTTTTCGTCAAGTCACGAATAAACAATGCTCCAACACCTTTCGGGCCATAAAACTTGTGCGCGGACAACGTCAGCATAGAAATCGGTACTTGCTGAATGTCAATCGGCACCTTTCCCGCTGCTTGAGCGGCATCGCAATGAAACAAAACACCTCTTTCCTGACAAATCTCGGCGATCTTCTCGACTGGTTGCAAAGTTCCAATCTCGTTATTACCCCACATGATCGAAACAAACGAAGTCGCTGGTGTAATAGCACTATTCAACTGATCGACGTCGATAAAACCACCTTGATCGACAGGCAAATACGTCACCGACCAGCCTATTGATTCGAGGTATCTGCAAGGCTCCAGAACCGCCGAATGCTCGGTGACTTGCGTCACCATGTGCCGTTTGTTAGGTGCAGCCGTTTCAGAAAATCCAAGTATAGCAAGATTGTTCGCTTCGGTCGCTCCACTCGTCCAAATCAACTCATTTGGTCTGCAGTTAATTAATTCAGCTAACTGTTCTCTCGCTTCGCGGACCGCTCGGTGCACTATGCCTCCAACTGAATGATGGGGCGTCCCTGGATTTCCAAATCGTTCACGAAGGAATGGCAGCATCGAATCGAAAACAGCCGGATCGATCGGAGTGGTCGAGCAGTGGTCTAAATAAATCGGTTCCATAAGTCTGATTCCTTAAATTGATGTTCTATCAGAAAATCTAATTCTAACTGAACAGGTCTTGCAATCTTTCTATCGCATAGTTTTACATCATTCTTTTCAGCAGAGATTGATTTGCAAGTTAAGCTCTTGTGCTACCAAAGCGTAGGCAGATCGATTGCCAGCTTTCCGAGTCTTGAGGTATCCCTTGTTTACCCTCTTAAATCCTAGGGGAAACTTTGCACCTAATTTCATTTTTCTATTTAACAATCCGTTAATCGAATAGCGAAGATTGAAAGTTCCACTTTTTGGCAAAGTTATCACTAGAAACCACATGAGTCAAACCAACTCGGAGCAATCAATAATTTTGGGCCGCTGGGGTGGATACGGATGTGGTTGGTATGGGTCGCTTGCCATGCAGCAAAAGCACGTGCGATGTGAGGGGACGCGTTAGGTGTCACAAGTTGCATGCTGAGTTGCCGCTGCAAATGAGTTTGGGCGAGGTTCCCATCAAATTTTGGATCGCTTTCATCGAGTGAAGTGTAAAGTGAGAGTGTCATGAGCTGTTGATTTGTAACAAAAGTTGAATCTTCTAGCGGAATCGCATTGATATATGCACAGAACTTTGAAGGAGCGAACTGGTTAGTCGCGTTGTTGTAGACGAAGTATTTGATTGTCCGCTTGCCCCAAAGGTTTCTGCCGTAAGCAGTACCTAGTTCGTCGTTCCAGCGTTGAACGTTGCTGAAGACATCAATTAGATCACCAGCATAGTGGAGTTCATAATCATTGCCCGCGGAAATGGTGTTGGACACAAGCAATGCCCGTGAAAGTTCGGCATCAGTATTGATTGTTTTTGCCAAGAGGTCTGATATTGGCAAATGATTTAATCGTTTGATCTCATCAGGCGAAATCGCTGGGAATAACATCGTCTGGAATGCTCGCATCCCGACTCGGCGCATGAGTAGAATCGTATTGGCGGCCAAGTTGCGACGTCCCGTTGTAACATGGGAACTGATCATCGCGATAAAAGTATCTGTTGCCGGCTGGGGTTGAAATAAATGGGAGGTCGCAAACTTGGCATGATTGGCAACGGGGTCCGCTCGACTAACCTCGAATTCAATCCAGAGTCTTCTCTGGCCATCGTTGCGTGTAAGTACTACATCAGCCCGCGCTGAGTAGCCAAGAATCGTTCGCCATTTTTTGTCAAGTACATCGACTTCGTGCCGACAGCTCCATCCTGCTGGACATGATGCGGCAAACCGCTCTTGAAGAAACTTTGTTAAACTGCCCAATCGATACTCCTTTCACTACCACCAAGACAAGTCATTTTTCGGGTAAACGGAGATTCGAACTCGTGGCGGGGCTTTGTGATGACGTCGGTGAAGCCTTGGTCGATTAGGGTTTGAATCTCTTCCGGCGTGAGTTGTTGATGGACTTCACTCGCTTTGCCGGTCAGGTCGTCTTTGAATTCCGTAGCAGCGACCCCCAACCCTAAACGTATTCCAACTGGAGCTTCACAAGAAAAATGCATCACCGGGTAAACTCCCTTTTGAGCACCGGTTGTTTCTCGCTGATCAAAGATCGCTAACCAAGGGACATAGGTCCAGTTCCCTTTGCCGACCGAGGCGCTTGCCAGCCAGTGTTGGCCGGGACAGTATCGATTGGCTAACTGACCGGCGAGGTTGCGGAGGTGATGCGATAACTGCACAATCTCCGTTTCGGCCGACAAACGGTCCGGACGATGGGGGTAGAGCTCCAGCAATCGCTGACAGGCGGGCCAGAATTCTAGCTGGTCGAGGTCGGGCTTGGTCGGTTCCATGAGTTGGTTAAAAAGTGTCTAATGGGTGCAGGGCTGTGGAGTGCTGGTGATTTTTGGAGATTTGGCGATTGCTCTTGGGGAATGCTATTTTATTCGCAATCGTTCATGCTTGTGGTGAGCCGACGCGGGCCGCTTGATTGGCATCGAAATCGGCAGAGATAAAATCTACCAGCGGTTGTGATCGGCTTCTCTTTTTACGGACCGCTTCCAATTTCGACGGGACCGCTCCCATTTTTAACGGGCCTGCTTTTTTCAATGCCTGCGTTTTCAGTTCCCAGACACAACCAGGCCGGACTTGGCTGTGGCGTTTTAATGAAAGGCTGAAGGCATTTTCCGCTTCCAGCCGCGTCAATCCAGCGGCTGAATCGATCACTCGTTCGAACTCCCGGTCGGTTGGCAACTCCGATTCCTCCGTAGCGATTCCCCGAGCGATTTCTGCCAACTGCGGACGATCGGGAATTTCATGTTCCACGACGACGAACAGTTTCTCTAGTTCGACCGGCAACTGCACCACCGGAGCCAGTACGACCAAGAAGGTTCGATCGTGTTTGCCATCCATTACTTGACGGCAGACCGCTTGGATGATCTCGGTCGAGTTGAGAAAACGATGAAAATTCTGCAACACCAGCACTTTGGTATCGTGGGGCTTGAGGCAAAGGCTGTAGGGCGTAAGCTGTGGGAAGTCGGCCTTCATGTTTGAGATTCTACAAATCAAAGTAGTCTTCTATCGGTTTGGTCATTCATGGGATGGTATCGAGTAAAAAGCTTTGTCAAAATTATTGTAACATGTGGCATTTGACAATCCATCGACTGATGACGAATCGTACATCGAGACCCATTTGAAAACTCGGAACAGTGGGGAAGCGTGGGTTGTTGAACCTCGGTGTTACAGGCTGTGTTTTGATCGTAGAACCGCCTGTTTTAGGCCGAGATGTTGTCATAGTTGGGATGGGCTATGACACCCGTAATTCGGCCCGTAACAACTCAAATTTGGATGTTTAGACGAGCCAAGCCTGCTGGATCGGCCCAGACTCGGGTTCGGATTTCGTCGGTCTTGAAGCCCACCAGACGGGGGCGTTTGACACTGGGCAGAACCATCACATCGTACAGCTCTCGGACCGGTTCTTCCAAATACAGCCATTCGACGATATCACCGGACTCGAGGTCGATGATCAGCAATCCACAACGCGCGGAAACATTGGCTTGATCCAGCTTTTCTTGCAAAGGCAATCCGGTAAAGGTTGGGTCATGACGTGGAAGAGAAATCCCCACGATGGCGAAGTTTCCAGTGAAAGCCAAGCCTCTGGCGAAACCAGGACAAAATGTGACTTGTTCAAATTTTCCTGTTTGGTTGTCGAGAAAGCCAAGATATCCCGTTCCCGAGTCCAGCAGCCACAAACGGTCACGATACCACCTGGGTGAATGAGGCATGGAGAACCCGCTGGCGACGACTTCATCGGTTTCGATGTCGATCACGACGCCGCCACTTCGGCGATGCTCGCGCCAGCCATCAACCATGTCGGTCTGAGCACAAGCAGTCACATATTTGGGTTTTCCATCGACGACGGCCAGCCCATTCAAGTGGCAGCGATCTTCCCCGGCTAACTTGCTGATGAAACGCGGCATCCAGAGAGGTTTAAAGCTGTATCGGTCAGAGGTTGTTGCTAGACAACTGAATCGAGCACTGATAAATACCAAGCAGCCTTCACTGTCGATTGCCAAGTCATGAATGTCAAGATCGCCGGTGGTGGTGCTCGACTGAGGAATGTAATGGCGGTCGTAACCTTCGGGGGTTTCTCCCGGCTGGAGCACATTTTCCAATCGCCAAAGCTGGAATGCAGTGGCCATATAGATCGTTTGTTCGT
>JBGTHU010000405.1:0-7710 GCA_041745975.1 Mariniblastus sp. | reverse complement strand
TTGAGCCATTCAAAATAAGAGACCGTGACACCACCGGCATTCAAATAGACATCGGGAATCACCAGTACATTTCGTTGATTGAGAATCCGACTCGCTTCGGCTGTGAGCGGGCCATTGGCCGCTTCGGCGACAATTTTTGCTCGGACCTGGTCTACGTTTTCTGCGTGGATAACATTTTCCAAAGCCGCCGGAATCAGGATATCGCATTCCAGAAAAAGAGACGATTGATTGCCGGGCAATTCGGTGGCACCTGGGAATCCCAAAATCGTTTGATGCTGTTGGCGATAGCGATCGAGTTCGACAACATCCAATCCCTGCGGATTATAAAGTGTGCCGTTGTATTCGCCGATAGCAATTACTTTGGCCCCCCCTGCCTGAAAAAATTTGGCTGCGTGAAAGCCAACGTTTCCAAACCCCTGCACCACGACCGTTTTCCCCTCAATACCCGTGGCAAGGCCCAGTTTTTGCATGTCTTCTGTAATAGAACAGGCCTCGCGGGTTCCATAATAAACACCTAATCCTGTCGCTTCGACTCGTCCGTGAATACCACCCAATTCGATCGGTTTACCAGTCACGCAGGCCAACGCGTTGAGTTCGCCGTTGTTGATCGATTGGTAAGTGTCGGCCATCCATGCCATTTCCGCTGGGCCAGTTCCGAAGTCAGGAGCGGGTACATCGATGCCAGGTCCAATAAAATTCTTTCGGGAAAGCTCGAAGGTAAACCGCCGCGTGATTCGCTCCAGTTCTCGGCGAGAGTAAAGTTTGCGGTCAATCTTCACGCCCCCTTTGGCTCCGCCGAAGGGGACATTGACGATGGCACATTTAAACGTCATCAAGCTTGCCAGTGCGATGACTTCATCTTCGTTAACATCCGGCGCAAACCGAATCCCTCCCTTGGTCGGCAATTTATGATTGCTGTGCTCGGCTCTCCAGGCGTGAATTACTTCAATATCGCCGCTATCTCGTTGAATCGGACAGGAAAATCGACAGACAAAATTACAATCACGAATTTGATTGAGTAATTGTTGGTCGTGGTCGGTCAATGCCGCAGCCGCTTGAAAGTGCCGATCGACCTGTTCCGTGAAACTGATTCGCGACATTCGGATCAAGCTTTCTTGGTTGACTTGCGAGTCCGTTTGGCGGGAGCGGCGACTTCCACGTCAGTTTCGGGATTGGATTCAGCATCAACATCGCTTTCGGGTTCGATCACTTCCACAAATTCTTCCTTGATTTTTTGCACGAAATGGGGAGGCTTGCCTTCGGGGCTTAATTCTTCAGATCGTTGTTCCGCCGCTTTCCGTTGATTGAATTCGTACTTGGCAACTAATTTCATGGCGTGATTGTAAACTCCCCAGTAGAGTTTCAACTTAACGATTTCGGTTGCTTTTTTGCGAGTTTTGCGTTTCTTTTTTACCGGAACGATTTCTGAACCGTCCTCATTCGTTTTGACGACTGCTTTTTTCTTGGTTGTTTTTGTTGCTTTTTTGGCTTTTTTGGTGGTTGTTTTTTCTTCAGCAACCGAGTCATCTGTTTTCTTTGCCATATTTTTTATTTTCGTTTTGCGAGGGATGCAGTTGTTTGAGTAAAATGAAACACAAAGGTAGTGCTGTGTCAGCGGCGTTTGATCCCGCATGAGTGCGGATGAACTCCCCTATAATATCCGTTTTGGCTCGGAAATTAAATAACCCTAACCTGCATTGTCAGGCAGGTACCAAGTTGCTTCGATCTGGCTGGGAAAAAAATCGGCTGGAAGCGCTGCTTCAGCACATTCAAAGGGTCGCGACTTGCCAATTGGCCGAATTATTGTTGGGAGCGTTTCTGTTGTAGGTAATTTTGTCGTTTTTTTGCGTATAGATCGCTGTTCCAGTCGAAATTGGGAGCTTGGAAATCGTCATTTTCCGAGGCAATGTGGGAATTTTGCGGGGTTTTCATGCTGTAACTGGTTGTATCGGGGAGACTTGAAAGTAAATGCTGAGATTCGTCTTGGGATTCATTTTGGGATTGGATTTGTTGTTCAAAAATTCGCTGCAAGAAAGGGCGGCACCAGCCGCAACCAGTCCCTGCACCGCCACATTGGCTGATTTGGGAAGCTCGTTTTGGTTTTTCAACTTTTACGTAGTTGACGATCTTTCGATAGGAAACATGGAAGCAAAGGCAGACATCGCTATCTTTTGACATTTTTTGAAACTCTTTCGACGGTGGTGTTTATTAACTATCGGGACGCAGTTGACGGGATGTGGATGACAACATGGATATGGATGACGGTCGGGGCAAGCGATCGATGCCCGCATGAGCTAAGATAACTTGTTGGGCCAACTTGATTGGCATCGGTACTTATTCAAAACTCGGCATGATGTATGATGTATAGTTTAGTTTTAACGGTTCACGGTTTGATCGGCCATTGCTCGCAAGCTTTCGTTCTGAGGGACGAAAATGTGGCAACGGCAGCTAACAGCCAAATGGCTAAACAACGATTGAGCAATGGCGGATATCTCCGCTGACACAACTTGAGGGATTTAGGCACTCAACGGTTGCGTTTATGTTAGTCATTTGATTTTATACTACCGACCGGCAATTTGCCCCGCCCTTTGCCCACCACCGCCCCAGATTATTTTTTCAATCCGTATGAAGCATCTACTCAACTGTTTACCGCATCTTAAAGACTGGCTGAATCAGAACGGACAGCCCGCCTACCGTATGGAGCAGATCGAGAATTGGATTTTCAAACGCCGGGTTACTCGATTTGATCAGATGTCGGATTTACCCAATGAATTAAGGGGTCAACTGTCAAAGTCGTATAGTTTATTGTCCACGACGATTGTCAAGCATTCTACGAGTGATGATGGAACAGAAAAGCTGTTGTTGAAACTGGCGGACGGAGAGGTCATCGAGTGCGTCTTGCTGCGAAACGGCCTGCGACGTTCGATTTGCGTCAGCAGTCAAGTCGGGTGTGCCATGGGGTGTGTCTTTTGTGCCAGCGGTTTGGATGGTGTAATGCGAAATTTGACAACGGGTGAGATTATAGAGCAGATGTTGTTACTGCAACAATTGCTCCCCACAGACGAACGGTTGAGCCACATTGTGATGATGGGCATGGGGGAACCGCTGGCCAATCTGGATCAGGTTTTGGCCACATTGGATCGAGCCTGTTCCCCGCAGGGACTGGGGATCAGCCCCCGCCGGATCACGATCTCAACCGTCGGGCTTCCGGCGGCACTGCACCGGCTGGCTAAACAAGATTGCCGTTTTAATTTAGCCATTTCCCTGCACGCTCCAACCGATGAATTGCGAAATCAATTGGTGCCTGTGAACTCCAAGATTGGCATTTCGGCCATCATGGCTGCAGCGGAAAATTACTTCCAAGTTTCAGGCCGTAAATTGACGTTTGAATATGTGATGTTGAAAGATATCAACGATGGGGAGCATCACGCTCACGAACTGGCGGCGCTATTAAAATCTCAGACGGCATTGCTGAACGTTATCCCCTATAATCCGGTCGCAGGGCTGCCTTATCAGACTCCAACGGAAAAAACGATTAGGCAATTCCGTCTAATTTTGGAGCAAGCGGGAATCGAAGTCAAATTCCGTCGTCGCAAGGGAGACAAGATCAACGCGGCCTGCGGGCAACTGCGGCGTCAGCAATTGGTTTCGTTATCCCCGGAAATTTCATCAGAAAAATGATGTAAAATAGAGCGAACGACTTGTCACAACTTCCTTTGCTCTGGCCTTTTGAAGCGGTATTTCTTAAAATATATCGATAGCGGCGGCTGGTTCGTTTTGTGTTGCACGTGACAGTAAAATGAAAAACTGAGTCAATTTTAATGGCGATCCCAGAAGCTAACGAAACATTATCGAATGAACTGGGTTTTATCAATCCAGGCAAAATATTAACTGGAAAAAACTTTGGCGACCACCGATTCAGGCAGCCTTGCCTCTCAAAAATTCGAACTGCTTGATCCCGACGTGCGATTGATGATGGAAGTGCGCGAGGGAAATGCTGCGGCGTTTGAGCAATTGGTGGCTCGCTATCAAAAGCGATTGATTATGGTTTTGCAACATTTGGTGGGAGATCGAGAGCAAGCCGAGGATTTGGCACAGGAGGTGTTCTTGCGCATCTATCGGGCTCGAGGCAGCTATATCCCGACAGCCAAATTTTCGACGTGGTTGTATACAATTACTCACAATGTCGCAAGTAACTCAAATCGCAAGTCTTCCCGCCGCAAAGAAGTCAATTTGGCACCAACTTCGGATTCGGCCGACAACAGTCAAGCCTTGAGATTGGAGTCGATCGCCAAGGATAAAAGCAGTTTAATGCCTACCCGGATAATGGATCAACAAGAATTGCGAAAGGTTTTAGAATTTGCAATTCAAAGCTTGCCAGCCAGGCAACGGATGGCCACCATGCTGTCTCGATTTGAAGGGATGAGCTACCAAGAAATTGCCGATACCATGGATTTGACGGTGCAAGCGGTTAAGTCCCTTCTTTCTCGCGCCCGCTTGAATTTGAAAATCGCGCTGGAACCCTATGTCGAGTCAGGGAACCAAAGGGATTTGGCGAATCAGCCACGCGCCGAAGGAAACGCGGAAGGAAACGCGGAAGAAAACGCGGAAGAAAACGAAGTCAGGTCCGAATCAGCGAGTGATAGTCAAGAATTCAGGGAGGATTTTGAGCGATGAACAATCCACCAGACCTAAACAACTCGAATTATGACGACGACCGCCATGAATCCTATGAATCGGACCATCCAACCGAGCCCTTGGACGCAGCTTCGCTTCGCAATAGCCCGTTGATTACCCACGACACACACGCAGGCAACGATGATGTGACCGAGGCACTCACCGCCTACCTCGATGGAGAACTTAATGCCTCGGCGGCTATGGAAATCGAAAACCGCCTAGCGCGCGACCCCCAATTCCGGTCACAATTACAATCACTGCAAAGCACTTGGGATTTGCTGGACGGATTGTCGGAGGCCGATTTGTCAGATGATTTCGTGAAAACTACGATGGAATTGGTGGTAGCCGAGTCGTTAAAAGATCGGATCGCGACGCCGTACAGTTGGGGTAAATTCATCAGAAACTTAGTTTTCGTGGTTGTTCCATTTTCTTTATTGTTGATCAGCTTTTTTACCAGTCGCAACGTGCAAACTCAGCGGCATCGACAATTAGTGGCTCATTTTCACGTGATCGAAAATCTTGATCATTTTGATAAACTCAATTATGATTTTGATTTCTTAATACAATTGGACGAATTGGAACTTTTTTCTCGCGAATTCAAAACGACATTCCAAGATAGTTGGCGAGTGGAAATGGAAGGGTTTGATACGCTATCCGATAATTCGAATAAAAATCCGATCGGTTACGGCTCCCATACCAAGCTGTCGTTGAACCCAGTGGTAGACTCTTTGCACGATATTAGTCAGCACATCAAAGAGCTGGAACCTCGAGAATATGCCCGTTTGAAACGAAATTTTCAAAATTTCTCTAAAATGAACGACTCAGAAAAAGAACTGGCTCAACTCTTTCTGAAAAAATTACAGTCCCACGAGAATCCCGCACGTCTTCAGTTGGTCGCGCGCGCCTATTCCGACTGGCTGCGAAATTTGGGAAACTCTGAAAAATTTGGCGGGGCAACTAAGGTGGCCAGCATTCTCGATGCGCCAGACAACGACAACCGAATTAAGCTGATCAATCAAGTCAAAGCGGCTCAGCTTCAGGACGCGTTTGGTCGTATCGGGTTCACTCGATTGCCCAGCGACGGAGATGCAAGTCAATTGCTGCGCTGGTTTGACTTGTCAATCCATAGCAATTTATCACAAATTCGGCAGGAATTTCCCGAAGTGGTGATGGCCTATTACGAGCGTATGAGGCGATACAATCCTGAAAAAGCTACGGTTGAGAGGTCCATCGAACAAATCCGACAATTTGCACGTCGCAATAATGTTGAATACTTGGTGGCGATTGCATTGGAGATCGATCGGGCGGCAGTGGCTAATTGGATTGCCAATGATATCGAATTACTTCCCGAGTTCGTGTCCTTTCAAGCAGGTAGCATCCTCGATCAGCAAGATCCCCAGGATCGCAAGGAATTGGTTTTGACCTGGGTCGAAGAAGCTCGTTCGGCAGAGGAATTTTCACCCGCAAAATTACAACGCTTCTATGAACAGCTCCCTATCGAACAACGTGATAAGTTAGACCAATTACCCGCCGATGAGTGGCACGCTCAAATTCATGAACTCTATTGGGAAGACAATCAGACCAATCGAGAATTGCAACGTTTTATGCACATGATTATCGGCCAGCGACCTTAGGGTGGGCTGAGCTGGGGGATCAGAATAAGGTGCAAAAAAACCAATCAGTGCTGGCATTAACTGAAGTTGCGTTTGCTCGCCCAATATGCCACTATTCGAATACGCCAAGGCGTTTTTTCTCCAGGAGAGGCGGTCCCCACGGCAGCCAATAAATCACGGTGACTGTTCGGGGGTTTCGACCGGTTTCATTTAGGAAAATCTGACGTTTCATTTTTTGCCAACCGACAGCGAGGCCAAGTTGTTTTCAAAAATTCGATCCGGCATCTTATTTACGGCTGGTCTATTGCTGGTCACAACAATTACGTCAGCCAAGGGCCAAACCGTCAATGACACGGGTGAATGGCTCGCTTTTTTCGCTCAGGGGGACATCAGAAGCTTCGATCATTTAAGCCGCACGCCCTACAAGTGGTGGTTCGACGGTCAGTCCCGTTTTTTAGGCAGCGTCGATGGAATGAACCAAAGTATCGTTCGACCTGGATTAGGGCGAAGTTTAAGCGAGAGAATTACTCTCTGGGGAGGGTACGCCTGGGTTCATAACGCCCTCGCCGACGGTGATGAATTTGACGAGCATCGCTTGTGGCAGCAACTCCTTTGGTCAGATTCCAATCCACGGCGGACGATTCTTCTGCGCTCTCGGTTTGAACAGCGTTTGCTAGACAGCGGCGATGATCTCGGCTTGCGATTCCGCCAATTTGTCCGTTTTCAAAAACAGCTTCCTCAGTACTCCGGATTCAGCCTTGTGGCTTGGGATGAAGTGTTTTTCCACTTAAATGACACCGATTGGGGGGCTCGCAGTGGTTTCGATCAAAACCGCATTTTTATTGGCTTGGGGTGGACGCCCACCCGCGACGGTCGCTGGCGAACCGAAGTCGGTTATTTGAACCAAACGATCAATCGCTCTTCAGCGGCCAACCAAGTTAATCATATCTTTTCAGTAAGCCTGTTTTATTGAATGTTCAGAGAACTTCAAAGGGAATTGGTGGGGACGGGTTGAGATTCCGCCTCACCGGTTCTCGCAGGTCGACGCATTAGACTGCTGTGATATAATGCGTTTTTTATAAAATTACTGAGGATCACTCCCATGTCGCTACTGATTAAGAACGGACGAATTGTCACCGGCGACTCGGATTACATCGCCGACATTTATTGCCAAGACGAGCAAATCTCGGTTATCGGTCGCGACTTGGGGATCGCATCAGCTGACGAAGTGATTGATGCCACGGGTAAGTTTATTTTTCCTGGCTTCATTGATCCGCATGTGCATGTCTATCTTCCCTTCATGGGGACGACTGCCAAGGACGATTATCGCTCGGTCAGTCAAGCTGCGTTGGTTGGTGGCACGACAACATTGATTGAAATGTGCTGCCCTGCAGCGACCGATTGCCCTGTGGAAGCGTTC
>JBGTHU010000404.1:0-5022 GCA_041745975.1 Mariniblastus sp. | reverse complement strand
GAGGATGACATGGAAAATGGCAAGAACAAAACGAAAACACATCAAGTTGTCATTGTGGGGGGGGGGACCGCAGGGATTACCGTTGCCGCTCAACTAAGTCGCACACTACGAGGGCGAGAGGATATTGCCATCATCGACCCGGCAAAAGACCACTTCTATCAACCGGCCTGGACATTGGTCGGAGGGGGAACGTATCGTAAAAAGGACACGCGACGGGATATGGCGGATTTGATTCCGCGAGGGGCAACCTGGATCAAGGATGCCGTCAGTTCAATCAATCCCCAAGAAAATTCGGTGCAACTGGCATCCGGTGAAATCATCCAGTATCGCTATTTGGTCGTTGCAGCAGGTATCAAACTCAATTGGGATAAAATTCCTGGCTTGGCCGAAACAATCGGTACCGAGGGAGTTTGCAGTAATTACTCTTTTGAAACCGTCGACAGCACTTGGGACAACATTCGTAACTTCAAAGGGGGTACCGCCATCTTCACACATCCGGCGACCCCCATCAAATGCGGTGGTGCTCCCCAAAAAATCATGTATTTGGCTGATGAAACGTTCCGAAAGAATGGCGTCAGAGAGAAAACCAGAATCATCTTTGCTATCGCCAACCCGGATCTGTTCCAAGTCCCTGTTTATCGACAAGTGTTAGAACAAGTCGTTGCTCGCAAAGGGATCGAAACGATGTTTTTACATGATTTGAAACGACTCAACCCCGGATCTCGGGAGGCCGTTTTTCGCCAAGTCAATGCGGGAGAAGCGGGAGAAGAGACAACCCTCAAATACGACATGATTCATGTCACGCCCCCGATGGGGCCACCGGACTTTATCGCCAACAGCGAACTGGCAGATCAAGCGGGATGGGTTGAAGTCGATAAATTTACGCTTCAACATAGCCGATTCGCTAACGTCTTTAGCTTGGGTGATTGCAGTAATTTACCGACTTCAAAAACAGGTGCCGCGATTCGCAAACAAGCTCCCGTGGTAGTCAAAAATTTGCGGTCCGCAATCAAACAGCAACCGGTTGCCGCCAAATACGATGGTTATACTTCCTGTCCACTGGTGACCGGCTATGGCAAGTTGGTGATGGCCGAGTTCGATTATGATAAGAAACCTCAAGAGTCATTTCCAATCAACCAAGCAAAAGAACGATACAGCATGTGGTTGGTGAAAAAGTATGGTTTGCCGTTTCTGTATTGGAACATCATGCTCAAGGGGCGAGGCTAACGAGGCTGATCCCTGGTAACCGTTCGCCAATTGATCTTTCGATCCCATTTATTGCCGCGAACCGGGAGTCACCTTTTTGGAAATAGACTGTCCATTCCGCTGGATGATAATTTCGACTTCTTCACCGATTTTCAAGGTGTCAATCGCGGCGGTGTAGTCGTAAATATTTTCGATTTCCTGTCCCGCCAAGCTGATAATCACATCGCCACCGCGGACTCCCGCCTTGTCCAATGGACTGCCGGCCGAAACATCCGATAGCAACACGCCCAAAACGTCTTCGCCGTATGACGGTGCACTTCCCAGCCAAGCTCTCAGGCCGGCCCGTGGAGCACGTTGGGCAGTCGATTCTTGTCGCAGGTAGTTGGGGATATCGCTATCGATAGCTAAACCGCGAAGTATTAAGGCCATCAAGCGGCTGACATCAGCGGCCCCCTGGTAATTCAATTTGTCCGGCGTATCGCGCGGAGTGTGATAGTCACCGTGAGCACCTGTGAAAGCTGACAGAATCGGAATCCCAATCGTGTAAAAGGAACTCGCATCGGTTGGCAAATTGGTGTCCGCCGACAACGCAATTGGCAGGCCGACCACCACGTTGCGGGCTTCGACGGCGGAGCTCCAGTAATCGCTGCTGCCGGTGCCTTGGAGTACGACTCGATCGCGCAAGCGACCTATCATGTCCATGTTTAACGCCGCAGCCAGCGGGCGATTGGTCGTTCCAGCCGAGGAGGTGGTTACCCTAATCCGTTGGATTCCATTTTCTTTTACGGTAGCAATCAGTTGGTCAACATCCGCTTGTAAGTTGCCGGCCTGTTGGACAATTTCAATCTCATAATCAGGATGATTTTGGCGAAGGTAATCCAAATTGAATTTCAGCCGCGATGGATCGACCGGATCATCGTTGGCCATGATTTGCCCATCGCTGCCAATGGAAAGCACATAACTACGTCCCGTCGATGTCGAATCGGTCGATTCTGCGTTGCCAACGCTGGCGGGCTGCCAATCCCCTTTGATCGAGTCGGCATAGTGTTTTGAACCGTGCAGTCCCAATTCCTCACCCGACCAAATGGCAAATAAGACGTCTCGTTTCAACGGCAGCCGCCCAGAACGTTGTTGGTCGACCAAAAACTGGGCAACTTCCAAAACTCCGGCGACACCTGACGCATTATCGTCGGCGCCCCAATGAATTTCATCTTTGGATTCATCGGTCGCAATGCTGGTTCCCGTTTCCCCTCGCCCCAGATGATCGACGTGGGCACCAATCAAGACGGCTGAAGGGGCGGCATCGACTCCAGCCGGGAGTTTTGCGATCACATTGTATCCGATCCCTTTAACGTTGTTTACATCCAAGTTAGCAGATATCTTAATCCCACTGAGGGGGAAACCATTATTGGATGTTTCGTTGTCGAACTCGGCTTGAGTCGACGCGAGATCCTTTTGATTAAGCGAGAACCATTGACTCACCAGTTGATCACTGACGGAGATTGCGGCCAATCGCGTTCCGCTGGGGGTGAAGTCTTTTTGGGGAGGCACTAGCTGATTTTGGACTTGCGAAGCGGGACCGCTGACCACAACCATTCCAATGGCCCCTCGTTCCCGAGCGTAAAACGCTTTCTTTCGTAAGCTGGCGTAGAACTGTAAATGCTGGCGACGCGATGCAGGAACGTCTTCGGGAACAAAGCGAAAGATCAACACCCATTTGCCGTCGACATCAATATCTGCATATGAATCGTAGGCGGATTGATCACCTTCGGCGGGGGCGACGATACCATATCCAGCAAACACCACCTCCGTGGCCGGCACTTCGATATTGCCTGTAAACGTCAAGGGAACCCAATCGATGTGAAGTTGTGCATTTTCGTCGACCGCATCTTGTTGCGTAATCGACAAGGAATTGTCAGTGCCAAACTCGACACCCGCTGGAAACTCGAATTGTTGGAACCAACTTCCGTTATCTCCCGCCGGGGAGAGGCCGAGAGCCTGGAAAAAACCGGCGGTATAGGCTGCCGCTTTGCGGTCGCCCGGCGTACCTGTCAGGCGACCCTCCAATTCTGGTGAACAAAGAAACTCAACGTGTTGGGCGATGTCTGCTGGACGAAACCCGTTTTCGGTAGTCCCCGCTGCGGCTTGGCCTTGAGCAAATGCGATAGGTTCCCCCAGATCAGTCAAGTCGAACGCGGGTTCCAATTCAAGCAGCATCTCTTCTGACGATTCAGTCAGCGAATCGGCAACAGTTGTGGAATCAAGTCCGGCCGCAAGTGCTGCCATTGCCGTCTGATGATTCCAATCGGCAAGATAGATCTGAGATTCCTTTTGAGGATTCCTTCCGGAAGTCCAGGTCAATTTTTTTCCGTCGGGGGAAAAACTGGCCAAGCCATCAAAGCCTTCGGTATCGGTAACCCGAACCGGCATTGATTTACCAGCCGCGTCTATAATGTAGAGCTCGAAATTACCAAATCCATGTTTGTTCGTCGCAAAAATCAAATACTCGCCGGACGGATGAAAAAACGGAGCCCAACTCATGACGCGCATGTTCGTCAATTGCTTGACATCCGAACCATCGATCTTCATCGTCATGATTTCTGCCGTCAAGCCGTCCTCGGAGAACCGACGCCAACAAATTCGTTGGCCATCGGGAGAAAAAAAAGGGCCACCGTCATATCCCGGATGGTCAGTTAACTGCCGCACCCCGCTGCCGTCGGCATTCATGAGATAGATGTCCATCAAATAAGACGGATCATGCTCAAATTTGGCTCGTTGCTCGTCGGTCAGTTTATTCGTATAACCGCGCCGATTGGAGGCAAACGCAATCAAGTTCCCATCGGGCGAAAAGGAGGCTTCCGCATCGTAACCCAATTGATCGGTCAAACGTCGGTGATTGTTTTCCTGCCGATCGTAAACGTAGATTTCGTATTGGGGATCATAATCCCAAGCGTAGCGCCGCGTTTGCCCCGATTCCCGGAACGCGATTTCGTCTTTTTGCTTTTGCACCGCTTGGGGGTCATCGTGAGTGGACGAGTAGAGCACCCAACGATTGTTGGGGTGAATCCATGAGCAGGTTGTTTTACCCGTTCCCGGAGAAATCGGTTCAATATCTCCCGTCTCAAAATCTAACAGATAAATTTGAAAGAAAGGGTTATCTTTACGGCGCTCGGATTGAAACACCATCATTGTGCCGTCGCTGCTGAAGTACCCTTCACCTGCTCGGCTTCCTTCAAACGTCAACTGTCGAATGTTTTCAAGAAACTTTTCCTCGACCGATGTCGGAACCGGCTGCTGCGATTGAACGGTGTCCCCGGCCGAAGGCATAAAAAACAGTAAAACTAACGAAGTCCGCAAAAACAGCAGGGGGAAACTAAGCGGCACATGAAGCGTAATGTTGGTCATGAAAAAGAATTCAATCATTGTTTGATTTAAATGGTGGGTGTTCTGTGACAGCAAAGGGGTCGGATTTGCCGTAGCGCTCGCCGAAGCGGAAATTTTTAGGCTTGTTGATTTTTTCTCATATAGTTTATCACGGAATCGACAAAGCTCAACTCTCGACCAACCCGTAAATCCTCTGCCAGTTTTCTCCATCCGGTGGATGCCAATCACAATCAATACTTCGAGTGCAGACTGAAGTCGAGTTATCGGTGGATTGCTGGACGATTCTGTCGCGCCAAAATGCCACAGGTTGAATTGACCACTCAATTAAAGGAAAAGAATACGCCTGCAAAAATCACACTTTGTTAAAATTTCGTTATCCATCAGTAGCGATTTCGGGTATAATCAGGATCGGTTAACAAATTCATCGAGCAG
>JBGTHU010000403.1:0-10349 GCA_041745975.1 Mariniblastus sp. | reverse complement strand
GGCGCGATGACGCGAAAATGACGTAAAATGGGATTGAGTTCGGAAAGTAAAAAGGAAGCGCCAGTCCTCATTGCATGAAGACAGAGCAACGGAGGTCCATCTCTTACTCCGGCCTCAAGCACGTGAGTCTCACCAAAGGCGGAGGGAAGTCGATGACTTTGAACGTTTGACTCGATCTTCGATTGAAATCGATCGTACCAATGTTCGAGTCTTTCTCGTCCTTCCGGGGATTTCCATATTACAGATTTCAATATTATCTCCTGCTGAATAACGACAGCGTTTCCTTGCTCTCACCCGCAACTTGGAACATCTCGATCGTCATGGACGATGTGGATATCAGTTTCCGCCTGATCCGCCGCTCCAGAAACAGCAATTGTTCGTCTTCATTCATTCGTCGTCGCAGAATCGGACGCCGACTAACTGAACTACAAAGAGATTGTCATCGCCATCGTAGGGTTCAAACGTGAAATTCACGCCATTCAATTCAGCAATTCTTTTGAACACGGCAAACGCTTGACTTTCCATTGCATACTCACCGTACGTTGCCCCGTAGTCAAGCATGATGTCGCCAAACGTAACCGTATCAATCCGGCATTCGTCGATATCGCCGTATCCGTTTCTCAGGAAGGCTTCGGCGTCTTTCTTTGAGTCAGCAATGAAGCACGCGTCTTCATTGTATTGGTAACACTCCTCGAATTTCTCGAAGACGCTAAATCCGACAACTGTTTCTGATTCTTGGTGAGCCATCGCTGTAATCGTCTCCGCGGAGGAAGCAGTGGAAAGTGGATGTTTGAGGAAGAAAAATTATTTTACGAAAGTCTGAAAGGCACAATATCTATCCGCCAGGTCAATATCGCTAAAATGCTGCATTGCTCGATTCGTTCATTGTCGACTTGCCAACGGGAATCAACACCCGAACAGAGCCTCCAGATCCGCAATTACAGTGAATGGGCTAGATGGGACAGTCAGCTTTTCTCTGATGAACGCGAGGGCAGGATGTTCGCTCATACAACTCGCCACGTACTTGATTTTCCGAATAATTGTCGTCCAGAGGTTAAAATAACAAAATAACTGGGTTGAGACATCTTGTTCACGAAAGCATCAGTATTATGGAATCATATCGAGCTGTCAAGTTAGCTCATGAGTGCTTTTTTAGACTTTGTCCAGCATTCTGGAAATAGCCAGAATTGCATATCATCCTGCCGCATGATCCGACTACGCGGCGATTGCCTGAAGCTCTTCCACGGATGCAACATCAACTGCTCAGGAACGATCCGAATTGTTTCCGCTGAGCTTCAGTAATACTCAATCGCTGGGAAATATCGTTGCTCAAGATAGCATTGACCGTTCCTGCCCTCGCCATGTGTTTCTGCACCACAATTTGTTTTAATCGCACGAGTTCATGGGTAAGCATCATCTCTGTTAGTCGTGCATCCATTTCAGCCCCCCTTGCATGGAGTCCAAGCGTATAATCCTCTCCGGATATTTGCCCGCTCTGGAGAAGCTTGATTGAATCAATAGCTGCCTGACCAGCCAAAGTTTGCATCTCATAAAGTCGTGCTCTCTGTGAATTAGCCAGTTCCGCTTGTTGACTCTTAGCATATTGTCAGTCATCGTACGCAAAACCGACGGGTGTGACTCCGTTGAAGGTCAAGTGGAACTGCGGATGGCACATACCGTTCATATCGAAATAGATCATACATGTCGTTGCATCCGCCCACAAAATTTCAATAGAACGGATTTTCAGCTCTTGAGGGGCGAATCGCCGTTCTTCGTCCGGCCATGTCTTTAATTCGGATTCCATGAATTGGTTGAGTTCGTCACGTCTCGATTCCCAATTCGAAATCCAATACTTCGCAGTGTCACGCATTTCGTCGGACGGATTTTCTCCATCCGAACCCAGATATATATTAACAAAACGTCCTTCTAGCAACACCTTCTTTCGCCAACCGATACCTTTAATAAAAAGAAACTCGCCGAGTTCGCTGTCGATAAACGGTTCAGTTGGCAATGCCTTGCGCCGAAACAAATGGGCTAAATAACGGAACATATCTGTCCTGACGAACGAGAGCGTTCACCAAGCGTTATGAGTGAACTCAAACAATAATTTAACTTCACCAACCGGCCTTTGGTACAATCGATTGGTTGTGTCGCGATTTTTTGGTTTCGCAGGGACGTTCAAGTTCAATCGTATGCCGTAGAGGGTCGAATTGAATTATACCCGATCACCATTGATATGCCAAGAATCATGTTTTGTGGCCAGTGTAGCCAGAACATTAAAAGTATGCCTGGACCCGCCCAAACCAAAGGTGGTCGGCAAGCAAAATCAAATCTAGCGGTCGTGAAAGTCGTGACGCTCGATGGAAATCCGCTTTTACCCCTTTTCCGCTTCGATCGTCTCCCTTTTTGTTCTCCGAACATTGGCCAATCACAAACTCTATTAACTCTTTGTTGCAGACGCCCGATGAACCTGTTTCCATTGCTACCGACAAATCAAAGTCGCGGGTTGGCGTATTTTAGTCCGTTTCATCGTCTTGGTCGATGTTGTATCTCAGTATCCAGTCGTATGAAGGCGGAAATACAGCAGCACGAAGGTAGAAATCTTCATCGCGATAATCAAACAATGTTCGTTCGGATTCGATCGCTTCGTTGAGTGATTTCCACGAATCAAATTTCGATTCGACGATACACCCGTCATGCTCGTGCCAATCGTGGAACATTTTAACATCCGAGTAGTTTGTTAAAAAAGCTGTGATAGCAGCACCGAGTACGTCGCGGAGTTGCCTAAGGCAAGACTCTTACTTTTTCAACAAGGATAAGCAAAATGAGTGACAAGATCGCTCGTCGTCATCGCGACGACGATCGGCTTGTTCACCACAGCGTGCTCATCGAAATCAGCTCGTTCCCAGCTAACGAATTGAGAACGCAAAGAAGTCAAACGCTTCGCCTCCATCAGCCAAGCCATTGCATTGATGCCGAACTTTTCGACAGGAAATTCTAAATGTCGCTAAAACGAATTTCCAATTGTCGCCGAACAGGGAAATCACGCAGTTTGTCTGTTATCGTCTTTATCTGACATGTTAACTCAGTACCCTAGGCAGGATTCGAACCTGCGACACCTGCTTTAGGAAAGCAGTGCTCTATCCCCTGAGCTACTAGGGCTTTTGTCATTTTATCCCGTATTTTACGGAAAATTATGTTGTTTTGTCCCGCTTGCAAAACGTCTCAAAAATAAAACTACACCCGGTACTACACCCGGTGAGCCTTTTAGCGTACAATTCGGGGAGTCTTTTTCTGGTGTGGCAGGTGTAGGCTACACCCAACATCGGAAAAAGAAACCGCCAAGCGTTCGTTACACACTTGGCGGAAATCACACGTTTCATCTGTTTCAAGGAGTCAAACGCATGACCAAAAGTCATTTTACCAAGACCGGCAATAAAACCAAGGCCGGGGATTTTCCACTTTTCCTCCATCGAACTGGACAATGGGCTAAGAAAGTCCGCCAGAAGATTCACTATTTCGGGACAGACAAACAGAAGGCGCTCGAGCGCTGGTTGGCTGAAAAAGATTATCTGTTGGCCGGTCGCAAGCCACCGAAGGCCGGAAGCAATAGTTTGTCAGTTGGTCGGTTGGTCAATCTATTCCTCGACTACAAAAACGAGCTGGTCAAAACAGGCGAACTGTCACAGGTCACATTCGATGACTACCGCTCTCATGGCAAAATGCTGATTGATCACTTTGGCAAAGAGGCAGCGGTCGATTATCTAACTCCCGCATGTTTCATCGAGTTCAGATCCAAGCTTGCTGAGAACATCAACCTGGTGAGTCTCAAAAGTAGGATTGTCAAAATTCGCTCATTCTTCAATTTCGCAGCAAAGAATGATTTGCTGGAATCGCCATTACCGCGAATCATGGGGACTGGGTTCAGTATTCCGTCCCGTGGTTCAATCACCCGGTTGATGGCGGAAAAGGAAAAACTGTTTTCCATTGATGAAATCAAAATGCTGTTGGATCATGCAAACCCCAATATGAAAGCAATGCTACTATTGGGGGTCAATTGCGGTTTCGGAAACCAAGACGTTTCACTGTTGAAGTTTAGCAACGTCAGTCTGAATTCTGGTTGGATTGATTTTCCAAGACCAAAGACGGGAGCAAGAAGGCGCTGTCCCCTTTGGCCGGAAACCGTTCAGGCGTTGCGAGAATCGCTATCTAACCGACGATCACCAAAAGACGACAAACATCCGAATATATCTTTTTAACGAAGCCGGGGGGATTGTACGAATCCTCCATTAGCGACAAGCCTATCAGCAAGGAGTTCAGGAAGCTGAGAAAAAAGGCCGGTCTTGATTCTGGGGGATTCTACTGGTTGCGCCATACATTCCAAACTATCGGGGATGAAAGCCGGGATTTTGTGGCGGTTTCTTCCATCATGGGCCACGCCGCAAACTCGATCAGCGACAACTACCGCGAGAGGATCAGCGATGATCGACTTGAAGCCGTGGCCGATCACGTTCGAAATTGGTTATTCGGTGAGGGGGTGGCGCAATGAGCCAGAACCGCAAAAAAACCCCCCCATCGCGCGATATGGTTTTCACCACTTATAAGGAAATTTTGGATTGCATGGAGAGAGCTTGGGCCCTTCTCGATCATTCCGTTAAAGTCCTGCCTGATGTTGGGGGGCAACGCGAAATAACCTACCTAGTAAACCAAGTTACCTACCTCCTGGAAGATTTTCCCGAGATGGCGAGCCAGGCCGGTTACCCTGAGTTGGTTGACTCGATACCCACATTCGGAATCGACGAAGATTTTGTTCGGGAGTTTCTCGGGATCAAAAGTATGGCCGACCGGAAAGCCAAGCTAAACGCCGCCAGGGGTTGCAAGGAATACCAGCATAGGGTCATCGCCAGCATCGAATCTCCAACAGCTGGAATCGAGCTCCTGAGCTGGATGTTCGAGCGACAACGAAACGCCGCAGCTGAAGCCGATTATCAGGCTACTGAGGGGCAGGCGGTCAACAAAAATGACTCGGAGTCTACAGAGTCCCATAATCCTCTAATTGGAAGTAATGGCAATTGGAAGTCCAATTCAACTAAAGGGTGGGCCATCGATTTAGACGTTACTGAAAAAACGATAAGAAATTGGTTTAATGAAGGCCGCGAATTTATCAACAGGGAAAAAACAGGCCGATATTCCATCGACACAAAGCACCCTTTCATCTGTTCCGAGGGGTGGAAAAAAAATAAACGGAAGTAAACCGGAAGCAAGCCGGAAATCTGTTTCCGAATTGTAAATTAAGCCTTTTCACCGACAAAAACTGGCATAAACTCCCTTCAAGTTCAATTCTTGAAAGGAGTTTTTTTTATGTCAAACGTCAATTTGCAAGAGCAATTCATCACCCCCCCGAAAATCGCCAGACTGCTTAAAACGTCAGTCGATCAGGTTCATGGCTGGATTTCGTCAGGGGAGTTAAAAGCGATCAATCTCTCCAATGGCAACCGACCGCGCTGGAAGATCAGGCCGTCAGATTTGGAGACGTTCCTGGAGACACGTTCGAATCGAACCAATCGATCCGAGGCCCCCAAGGTAAAACGACTCTTGCCAGTGCCAAAAAAAGAATGGGTCTGAAATGCGCACGCGCCGTGAAATCATCTTGCTGGTTCCCAAGAGAAAAAAGCCCAAGGCCGTTGAGCAAGTCGCACAAGTCGCACAAGTCGCACAAGTCGCGCCGAGCCAGGCCGCCAGTCCCCCCGCAACAGAAAATTTTGAAGGATCCAAGCACAATGAAGCAATACGAAATTCACCCTATCTGCAAAATGTTTCCCGAAATGTCTGAGGATCAATTTCAGGCATTGAAAGAGGATATCCGACTCAACGGAATCCATGAATTTGGTTTACTTTACGAAGGAATGGTCTTGGATGGCCGTCATCGATATCGAGCTTGCCTAGAGCTTGGAATTGAAATGACATTCGGCGAGCATGACCCAAACTGTGAGGATGATAAAGATTTCGACCCGGTTCAATATGTCACTTCCAAGAATCTACACCGAAGGCATTTAACGAAAAGCCAGTGGTCGATGATCGGAGCGGATTTAAAAGGCTACTACGATCAAGAGGCCAAAGAGCGAATGTCTGAAGGTGGTAAGAAAGGAGGGGAATCTAAGGGTAGGGAAAAAGTTCCCACCCCTTCCGACCCCACCCGATCCCGCGACGCTGCCGGCAAAGCAGTCGGCGTATCCGGAAAACTCATTGACCATGCCACAACGGTTAAAAAACTTGGGGCCCCCGAACTCAACCAGATGGTTCTAAATAAACAGATTTCTGTTACTAAGGCCGCTGAGATTGCCAAGGGTGTTAAATGCCCCGATGAACAATTGGAATTGGCGAATCAGGAAATTGAGGCCAAGAAGGAAAAGAAAAAGCCAAAAGCCAAGAGCGAAACCGAAAAGCCTGAGAATTTCAATTCACTGATTCATGCTTGGCGCGCTACCGGTGACAAATTCCAAGCCGTTTTGAGGCTGGCCCAATTACTTCCACCCGGCGATCAGCAAAGACTCAAGGATTCAATTTAGAACACAAAAGCCCGATTGCAATTTGGGGGGGGGCCGTTGATTGGCATCTCCCGAGGTGTATCGGTGAAACATCCCCAGCCCCATATTTTACCCGCAACATCCCCCACAACACGAAGGATCGACCAATGACGCAAAGCCAGTCAATTGACCGCACTAAAGTGGATTATCTGAGAATCGCCCCACTTGCCATTTTGCTAGTCCAACAGTTCACCCTCGGGCAGATCACAGCCGAGCAGCTGGCGGAGCGCTGGCAGGAATCGAACCCAAGCCCGGCGCATAAAAAAGGCCACCCACAACAAGCAGGTGGCCGCGATGTTTCCCGCAACGAAAACAACACGAAACGAAACATAACCAACCAAGGAGGTCGAGCACGATGACAATTTTAGCCCCCCAGAAAACTAAGTCAACCGATATCAAGCAGTTTCTACAGTTGCTACATGAGCCGGGGAGCGTGTTTGAGATCAGGTCAATGAATTGTCCGGCTAAACCAGGAGCCAGTTTCAAAGCTACCGTTTCTGGATATTTCAATGACTTTTCAAAAGCCGCCCAAGCAATCAAGCAGTTGGAGAATTGCAAGCCCCCAGCGGTTTATATCAGCCTTAATCAAGTAGACCCCGATCTACTGGCACGATGCAACAATCGTCTTGAGTTTCGAGCCAAACACACAACAAGCGGTGAAGATATCGTTAAACGCAGCTGGTTGTTCATCGACATCGACCCCAAGCGGAAATCAGGAATGTCGGCCACGAGTGGTGAAATGCAGGCCGCCATCGATTTGGCGGATTCGATCCGGAATGAATTACAATCGTTGGGTTGGAGCAATCCACTTTCCGGCATGTCTGGGAATGGTGCTTATCTGCTCTACAGAATCGATCTCCCGAATGATGATGATTCCCGAGATTTAATCAAGTCGATCCTAAACAGATTAGCCGGTCGTTTTGACACAAAAACAACAAAAGTGGATTGCTCTACATTTGACGTTAACCGAATCGTTAAGGTGCTGGGGACTACCGCCAGAAAAGGGGATAACGTTGAGCATCGCCCACATCGAAAATCTTGGTTCAACCCACCCGATGGCCCATTAGAAATTGTGCCGGTCGAACTACTTCACGAGGTGGCAAACTGGAAGCCAGCGCAAACGACCGAATCCAAAAACGGAAAATCTACCAGTCAACAAGCGCGAGAGTCGAGAAAATCGATTCCCAGTGTATTGAAACGAGCCTCTAGCTACTTGGCGAAAATGGGCCCATCGATTGCCGGTGAGCATGGCCACAATCAATTACTTATGGCAGCGGGGGCGATGGTTCGGGGGTTCGATTTGATTGACTCCGAGGCGTTCGAGTTGTTATCCAAGGAATTCAATCCTCGGTGTCAGCCGAAATGGAATGATAACGAAATCAACCACAAGATCAGCGAAGCGCGAAAAGACGGGAAGCCGTTTGGTTATTTGCTGAATAAAGACGCCAAAGAGGAGTTCGGCCAGGCGTCAAGTCCAGGGGATCCGCTTCACGATTTACCCAAAATTGCCGATCAGGAACACCGAACCGACAATGCAAACGCCACAAGGTTTATCGACCAATACGGTAACCGCTTGCGCTATGTCGCGTCATGGGGCCAGTGGGTTGTCTGGACGGGTAGAAAATGGTGCCTAGAGACCGGAGCTGATCGGGTTGGTAAATTCGCTCGCCATTATGCCGATTCGTTATGGGAGGGCGCTACGAAATTGGTAAAAAGCAACATGCTGAGCGAATCCGAGGCCAAGTCGGTTTTGTCATTTGTCCGCCAGACCAATGATGCAAGCCGCATCGGCAACATGGTTAAATTAGCAAAACACGATAGCAGGGTGTCGATTCAACACACCGATTTGAATTCAGACCCTTATCTGCTCAATTGTCGCAATGGCACATTTGATCTCCAGTCGATGAAATTCAGGGAGCATCAACAGGAAGACTTAATCACGCAGTTGGCTGAGGTAAATTTCGATCCGAACGCGAAATGCCCCTTGTGGGATGCCACCATTGAAATGATTTTTGGCGGGGATCGGGAGCTTATCGGGTATGTCCAAACGATTCTTGGATATTCGATCAGTGGAGATATCGGGGAGGCGATTTTACCAATCGCCTATGGCAGTGGGGCTAATGGTAAATCGACTATCTGGAATACGATCATTACCCTATTGGGCGACTACGCAATTTTAGCTAATGAATCGTTACTGCTCGGTGACAAAGACGGACACCCAACAGAAAAGGCGATGCTATACCAGAAACGGTTTGTCCCTATCGGGGAGCCCGAACGGAACAGCAAGCTGAGGGAGTCACGGACAAAAGAACTAACAGGGGATAAATTTATCACAGCCCGGCGCATGAAAGAAGATTTTTGGACATTCCACCGGACTCATAAGTTTTTCTTAGCCACCAATCACCTACCGAAAATTGAAGGTTCCGACGAGGGGATTTGGCGACGTGTGAAGTTGATACCGTTTACCGTTGATCTCCGTAAGGTGACAACACCCGATCCAAAAATGGCGGATAAGCTTATCGACCAAGAATCCAGCGGGATCCTTAATTGGCTGATTGCGGGTTGGGCCAAGTACCAGCAACAGGGATTCATCGAGCCAATGGCTGTTCGCAAAGCTACCGCCATCTACCGATCGGACTCGGACGCATTGGGGATCTTCATTGAGGAAAATTGCGTCCTAGAGCCTGACGCCATTGCCACCGCTAATGATCTGTTTCAACGGTACCAATTCAGTGGTGGCAAGTGGAGCAAGACCGCTTTCGGACGGGCCATGGCTGAGCGCTTTACAAAAGAAAAGCCGACCAGTGGGGAATACCGCCGTCAGGTAATTTATCACGGAATCCGGCTTGCTACCGAAAAGGACAGGCATCAAGAAGAAAAGGACAGTGAGGAAGAAAAACACACAAATAGCGACGTTTTTGAAGAATTGCCACTAGTTGAAATTCAGCAAGATAAATTCGAATTTTAGCCATGACGCAAAACTACAAGATATTGTTCGATTTGTTCATGGAATTGGAGACTATTGGCGTTGAATTATCAATTGAGAATTCAAAGCTTATTGCAATGCCTGGGAGTTATTTATCTGGGGACTTGATCGAGCGAATTAAACAACACCGCGAACATTTGATTGATATCGTTCAACGTTCAAAGGATTTACAGCGGTGTAGCTGTGGTGGCCCATTGAATGCTATACCAACATTCGACCACTATGAAAACTTCGAGTGTGGGCGGTGTGGGCAATGCCTGGGGTGCCGAAAGAGAGTTGCTTGAATGGTAAACCACCGCCGCCATGATCGCCCAAAAAAGAACTCAAGAAGTCACTAATTGAGAAAAGAAAACGACCCAAAAACCAAGGATTCAAAATTAACTTTTTTCACCCTCCAACCGGGAGCCCTATCATGGAATTTGACTTTTCGCCAAAAATGGCAGGTAGAGAAGAAAACACACAAATAGCGACGTTTTATGAAGTTTGTCACCAGTTGTCACCAGTTGTTCCGTTAACTCTATAGAAACGTCTTCTAGGCGCCTAAGGGTATAACTGGTGACAACTGGTGCCAATTTCAATTTCCGGGGCCGAAAATCACCCCAATCACACACCCTAAAACTTTGGAAAACTAACAGTCAACGATTCCCGCAAACCATTACAGGAGACGAAGAAAATGACCTATTTCAATTTTGGAAAATATCGAGGTGAGTCTGTCCACCAGGTCGACACAGACTATCTGGTTTGGTGTCTTGCCACCCTGAGGAGATTAAGCCCAA
>JBGTHU010000402.1:0-3226 GCA_041745975.1 Mariniblastus sp. | reverse complement strand
AAATATTCGCGAGGAGTATCATGCGTTTTGGGCAAAAGAGTTGGGTGTCAATCCGAAAATATTCTGCTCGACTTGCCACCGGTTGTAATTTTGGCCCGGCGAGAGTTTCGAGTCGGCGTGTTTGAAGTGTTTGTGTTGAAGAGTCATTACGGTAAGTCATTACGGTATTAACCAAGAAATATTCAATTGAGTTATGAATAAGCCTCACGTGGAACCGTCCGTTGTTGCTGAGTATCAATCGTTGCAAGGGCAAGCCGATTTCGATGCGGCGATCGAGCGAGACTTTGGAACTGCCGTCAAGGATCACCAGGATGGGTTTTCGCGGCGTCGCTGGTTGCAATTAATGGGGGCCTCATTGGCTTTGGGGTCGGCTGCCGGCTGCCGCTATCAGAGTGAGCAGATTGCGGCGTTTGCGTTTCGGCCAGAGGGGCGCATCCCCGGCGTGGCGGAAAAATATGCGTCGATGATTGATTTTGGTGGTGTGGGGCAACCGCTGTTGGCGACGTGTTCGGACGGGCGACCTATTAAGCTGGATGGTAATCCTAAGCATTCGAGTTGTTCGTTTGATGTCGATCATGCTCACACAGGGGCGTCCTCGACGTTTATTCAGGCCAAGATATTGGAGTTTTACGACCCCGATCGGTTGCGGCGGTCGTCTCGACCCGGTAGTACTGCTGGGCAATTCGATGATGCGACCCACGCGGAAGTGGTTGCTCATTTCCAGCCACTGCTTTCCGCGAGTGATTTGAGCAAGGTTGCGGTGCTAGCCAGTTCTAATTCCAGTCCGGTGCTGGCAGGTTTGCAGCGGCAGTTGGTGTCGAAGGGTGGTAGTTGGGTAAGTTATTCTCCCGTTCATCCTGACAATGCAATTGCCGGTGCAAAACTAGCTTTTGGCAAGGCGCTCCGCCCCTTGTATCGTTTTGAAAAAGCTAAAGTGATTCTTTCGCTGGACGCCGATCCGCTGATGCTGGACCAGGGATCGGTTGCCAATAGTGTTGCGTTTTCCAAGGGTCGCGACGCGGATTCTAAGTCGATGAGTCGGCTGTATGCGATCGAGAGCCAGTATTCCACGACGGGGGCGGCAGCGGATCATCGAATGTCAGTTCCCAGTTCGGCGATCCCGGGGTTTTTGGCCGAGTTGATTGAGGCGATCGAGTTCGGGGAAGCGGCTGAGGTCGATCGAGCGTTGCCCTATCGCCAGCGTTTCTTTGCGGCTTTGGTTAAGGATTTGTTGGACAATCCGGGCGAGGGGATCGTGCTGGTCGGTGAAAAGCAGTCTCCCGAAGTGCATGCTGCGGTGCACTCGCTGAACGATCGGCTGAAGAACAATGGCTCGATGGTTGAATTTGTCGAGATCGCCGATTCTGGTGCGAGCCAGCTTGAGGATTTGCAGGGCTTGATCGGTCGGTTGGAAGCGGGCGATGTTGAGACGTTGGTGGTCGTGGGAGGCAACCCGGTTTACGATGCCCCGCGAGATCTGAAGCTGGGTGAATTGATCTCCAGGGTTAAGGGTAGTGTGCATGTGACCTGTTTCAAGAATGAAACCAGTTTGGCTTGCCGCTGGATCTCTGCTGCAGCTCATTCGCTGGAGTCGTGGCAGGCTGGCGTGGCGATTGACGGTTCGGTTTTGGTCGGCCAGCCATTAATTGAGCCGCTGTATGAAGGGCGCTCCGACTGTGAAGCTGTCGCTGAGTTCTTGGGGCTTCCAGAGATCGATGGCCAGCAATTGGTGCGGACGGCATTGGATCTGAAGGATGAACGAGCGTGGCAGCGGGCTGTGCACGATGGCTTTGTCGGTGATTCGGCCAGTCCGTTTGTAAGTGTGGCGGCGGCAGAAGGCCCGAAATTGGAGTCCAATGATCGCTGGCGGAGTGGCTGGGACGGCAAGTCGTTGGAGTTTGTGTTCAACACCAGCCTGTCGGTCTTCGACGGCAGTTTTGCCAATAATAGTTGGATGTTGGAGTTGCCAAATTTCTTTACCAAAATCTGTTGGGACAACGTGGCCAGTGTCAGCCCTCGGACGGCTAAGGCGCTGGGGTTGAAGCAAGGGGTGTTGTCGACGCTGAAGGTGGGGCAGGCCGAACTGGTGTTGCCAATCAATATCCAGCCTGGGCAGGCCGATGGCTCGATTGGCTTGGAAATCGGTTGGGGGCGAACGGCTGCCGGGCGAGTCGGTGGTGACCAGTTGGCAGGGATTCCTGCGGTCGGTGTTGATGTGAATCCGCTGCGGACTTCAAGCGGTTGGCATGTGGTCGGTGGGTTGTCGGACGGTGCAGTAGTTTCCTCCCGCAAAAATTACAAGTTGGCTCTGATTCAAGAACCTTGGGAGATCGACAAAACCGGTCGCGACGAGATTCAGTCACGCATGTTCAGGAATAAGGGGCAAAAAAGCGAAGAGCGAAGTAGCCTGTTGAGAGAAGGGACGTTTTCAAGTTATCTTGAGTATTTGGAAAGACATCCGATCGGTCACCATCACAGTAAGGCTGACGATCATGCAGATGCGTCGGCAATAGGTGTTGATTCTGGAGATGGGATGGAGGATCATGCTGGATTGTCGCTGAATCCCGCGGTAGGTCGCCAGGGTGAATTGCCGGTGATTGGCTCGGTGGCGTTTGCCCCTGCACCTGTTCTGGCCGGCGATGATCACGAGCATCACTCTTGGCCCGAGGCGTTTCACGTTCACCATGAGTTGTTTGACATCACGAAGGGGGTTCGGGAGATTTACAAAGAAGAGGATCTCAACAACAACAATGTTTGGGGTAAGACAATTGACCTGAACAAATGCATTGGCTGCAACGCCTGCGTGATTGCATGCAATGCTGAAAACAATGTTCCGGTTGTTGGTAAGGATGAGGCTTGGCGCGGTCGTGAGATGCACTGGATTCGGATTGACCGCTACTACGGCGACAATTTGTATACCGATGATGCTGAAGAGGATGACAAGATTTTGGTACATCAACCGATCGCTTGTCAGCACTGCGAAAATGCCCCGTGTGAGACCGTTTGTCCGGTGGCTGCGACGGTCCACAGTGACGAAGGGCTCAACGACATGATTTACAACCGCTGTATCGGTACCCGTTATTGCGGCAACAACTGCCCTTTCAAAGTTCGCAGGTTTAATTATTTCAATTATTCGGATGCTCCAACTTTCATCAAGTATCCTGGCGCCGACAAGCTTCCACCGGCTGATTTGGCAATTGCGGGATTGATGATGAATCCTGAGGTG
>JBGTHU010000401.1:0-1775 GCA_041745975.1 Mariniblastus sp. | reverse complement strand
ATCACTGATTCGATCCATCCGCATCGTTGTTGTCAATACATGGGAATGAACAGCTCGATTTGGCCATAGCAACAGGCATACTGAGGTTACAACCTGGTGTTCACGACCACTCATCTTCGAAAGCATTCTTTTAGCATCACTACGATCACACGGTTTTCCTAAGACTTCGTCGTCGCAGAAGGCCACCGTATCGGCGGCCAGAATCACCAATGGCCGATTGTCTGTTCGAGCTTCACGAATCATACCGTACAATTCATGAACACCGTTCGAGCTGTTTCTTAATTCTTGTTGTTTATTCAGTTTAAATTGAGTCAATTTTGCGCACACGTCTTCGCCTTTGGCAACCGCCAGGGCCAATACGTAATCTTCAATTTTTTCAGTCTGTTCGAAACGACCGGCAGCATTCTCTTCAGCATCATCGCTTGGTGGCATGATCATGAATTGAAAACCTGAATTCCTCAACAACTCGGCTCGTCGAGGGGATTGGCTGGCTAAAACCAATAAATACGGTTGGAATGTCAAACTAGAACCTTCCTTTTGATACGATATTTTCGAGTAGGCGAGCAATTTCCGCCCCAGAATATGATGGCATAAAGTAAAGAATCGGGCAAATCAGCATCGGCTAGAGGCAAATTTTAAAGGGGGCAGCCCGCACCGACCAGACCCAATCCCTCGATAAAACGACTCGCCTCCCAAGGGTCTGCCCGCTTGTTTAGATACTCTCTAGCTTAAAATCCAAGAATCAGCGACGTTTATCGGCGAAACGGCGTAGGATTAATAGGCAATTGTTTCTATAATTGCACTGGGAATTTATCATAGTATTCAACAGATTCGAACATGGTCAAGAAAAACAAACGTCAGCCTTTTTCCACTCCCCCTCGTTCTAAGGGAGATTCTGCAGCAATCCAGCCCGTCAACCAAATCAAACGCCATTCGGAAGGCGTGATTCAGGCTGACGACAATACACCAGGAATCCATGGGTTTCTCAGAGACTTAGCGACTCGGGAAACACTGGAATCCTTAATCGTGGCGATTATTTTGGCGTTCATGTTTCGCGCTTTCATCGCAGAGGCGTTCATTATCCCTACCGGCTCGATGGCTCCCTCGCTGATGGGTGCCCACAAAGAGATCATTTGCGATGATTCCAATTTTAAGTACACTGTAGGTGCCAGTTCGGAAAATGCCGAAGTTCGGGTCAGCGAAACGTTTTGCCCGATCACTCAACGCCGAACAACCATCCAGCCTGGCAGAGCCGATCATCGCACCAATTCAGGCGATCGCATCTTGGTGAATAAATTTATCTACGATTATCAAGAGCCCCAAAGGTATGACCCGATCGTATTCAAAAATCCCAATAACGGCAAGCAAAATTACATCAAACGCTTGGTGGGTTTGCCTGGCGAAAATATCTTGATCGAAAACGGCGATATTTACGTGATGGAACAACAACCGGGAGGAGATTGGAAAAAAACAATCACTCGCAAGCCGGTCTCCAAATTGTTGAACACCCTGCAAGTGGTTGATGACACGCAGCACATCGGCAAGGAACTGAAAGCAGCCAATTGGCCATTGAGGTGGCAACAGTACCGCGGTGATCCGCTGTGGCAAATCGATTACTCCCGAGAATTTCCAAACTATACCTTACAACCGTCCGAGCAAATTCAATGGTTGACGTATCGACACTTTCGACCTCAAAAATCGGACTGGCAGTTTATTGAGAGGCAGGAGCTTCCTCCCAAGTATCAACAATCGCTTCCCCTCGGTCATTTAATCGG
>JBGTHU010000400.1:0-20222 GCA_041745975.1 Mariniblastus sp. | reverse complement strand
TGTGAACACAGCAATTGCTCGACTGAACATGGCCAGTGACGAAGATTTGCAAGCCGCTCTCTCATTGCTCGAGAAAGTACTTGAAGCGGATTCAGAACATTTGCGTGCCAATTATTGTACGGGTTTGATTAAAACGTATTTGGGACCACCTTTCGATCCGCTGCCCCACTTTCAGATAGCGACAGCTTTGGACCCAAGCGACGAAGACATCGCTTATTTATTGGGCCGCAGTCTGGAGACGGTAGAGCAGTGGCAGGCGACTCAACAAGCGTATGAGCGCTGTTTGGAACTAAACGAGTACTATGCCAGTGCCATGTTGGGCCTATCCCGCGTTGCCCGCATCGAGGGAAATTCGGAAGCGAGCCAATCCTGGATTCAAATTTTTGAACGAATGAAATCTAACCCGAATGCTCGTGTTTTTGAATTCGCCTACAAGAGAATGGGACAATATGGTGAAGTCAAAGCGGACGCGGTGTTGATGAATTCAACATTGCAACCCATTGCGGTGGAGCAATGGTTCCAATCGCCTACCTGCATCGTGACCTCCGATCTATTACCGAATGATTTTGTTGATTTGATTACCCAGGGAAAGACTCGCGCGGCGATAACGGTGGTTGATTTCAATCATGATGGCTTGTTAGATCTTCTGATCTATCTACCCGGACTTGATTCTGACGTCTCCAATCTGGTGCCGTTGATGAATCAAGGCGAGGGTGGTTGGAAACTTGAAAGCGAACTTCCCTGGGCCAAAACCTCGCGGGTCAATGCGGTTTTGGTGGGTGATGTTGACCAAGACGGCCGGCTCGACCTCTACTTGTGTCGCGACGGAGCAAACCAACTTTGGCTGCAAACGTCTGAAGGGTTGTGGGACCTGTCAGCTGACAACGGAGTCAGCGGAGGTGAATGGAACACCGTCAGTGGATTAATGATTGATGCCGATCATGACGGCGATTTGGATATCCTGTGTGCCAATCTAGCTGGTCCGGCTCAGTTATTAAATAATAATCGGGATGGCTCCTTCCTTGCCTTGACGGGGGATCGAGGGTTGCCGGAAACGGCCACCAATGTAATTCAAATGGTGGCTGGTGATTTTGACAACCAACGCGATCTTGATTTGTGGTTGCTGCGTGATGATGCCGAACCTCATTTGCTGATGAATCAAAAGTTATGGAACTATACCACTGTCCCATCACTGCCTGAACCGTGGACACTTGGCAAAATTCAAGGTACGGTCTGTGTCGACTTTAATCATGATGGTCGTCTGGATTTGGTTCACTTGCTCGAAGGCAAAGTTGAATTCTGGAGCCGAGACTCAAGTGCCGATTGGCAATTGACCGCGACGCGAGAACTGGCTGCGAGTATTGACAGACGCAATGTGAACTGTGCGGGCCAATTCGCATTGCTGGACTTGAGTGGCGATGGAGATTTTGAAGTTATTGTGCCATATAGTGACGGTTTTGAGATTGCAACGCCCAACAACATTCATTCCTTCACAATTGACCAAGCATCCACCTTGATTGGCTGGACTCCTGCGGCTTTGAACGTTGAGAAAGGATGGTCACTGTTGGCATTGGACGATCAGGGCAACCTTTGGGAAATGCCTTCGTCGGTTCCCAACAACAGCTTTGCCCGAATCGAGTTTACGGGCAAGGAGAAGGTTGCTGAGGGAATGCGTTCCAACCGATCAGGAATCGGGACGCGCTGGAAAGCTCGAATCGGAGATCGTTGGCACTGCGGGATCAACCTACCGTCGAGTTCACTTCCAGGTCAATCATTGCAACCTCAGTTGATCGGGATGCCGGGCATCGAGGCGATTGATTTCATGGCGGTCGATTGGAGTGACGGCGTATTTCAGGCCGAATTAGGGATCACGCCGGACAAACCGCTAACGATCGAGGAAACTCAACGACAACTGGCCAGCTGCCCTTTGTTGTTCAGCTGGAATGGCGATCGGATCGAATTCGTGACGGATGTCTTGGGTGTGGCAGGGATTGGTTTTATGGCAAGTCCCGGCCAATATGCGGCCCCCCGTCCATGGGAGAATGTTTTGCTGGATGAAAGCCAAGTTCGCCCTCACGATGGCCGGTTGATCTTCAAAATTGGCGAACCGATGGAAGAGGCTTGTTATATCAAGCGCGTTTCGTTAACGGCAATCGATCTGCCTGCGGATTGGGAAGTTGTCGTTGACGAACGAATGGGAATCACCGACCCGCAACCGACGGGCCAGCCCCACTTCTTTCACCGGCACTGGGTTCCTGTCGCGGCTCGTGACGGCAATGGCCAAGATCAGCTGTCGGCCTTGTCCGCAGCCGATCGGGTGGCTGTCGACCCAGGCCCGGTCGATCATCGATTTATTGGCCTACTTCAGCAGGAATCGGTTTTGGAATTCAGCTTCGATTTGCCAGACAATGAAAAGTTGAACCAACCGGCGTTGGTGATCGAGGGCTGGGTGGAATATCCCTACTCTCAGACGATTTTCGCGGCTTGGCAAGCCGGACGGCAGTACGAGGCTCCCACGCTGGAGATCAGTGACGACGGCAGGAATTGGCAGGAAGTTTGGTCTCAATTCGGTTACCCCGCCGGTATGCCCCGCACGATGTTGCTGCCGTTGCCGCCGGAGGCTGCAAAGACGAAGTGGATGCGGTTTCGTTCTAACCAGCAGGTCTATTGGGATCGGATTCGTCTGGTTGAATTGGAAAATTGTGAAAGGGCGACCTTGACTGAACTTCCGCTATTAAAGGCCGATTTAAGGCATGTCGGTTTCGCGTTGCGAACCACTCATGCTCAATTTGTACCAGACTATGATTATGCGCAGCGTCGCGGCACCTGGGATTGCCGACATTTGCCTGGCTTTTACTCCCGGCTTGGCGATATCACGGAACTGATCGCCGACACCGGTAACGCACTGGCAGCGTTCGGTCCAGGAGAAGAGATCCATTTCGAGTTCCAACACGTTGCGGCGCAGGTGATCCGTCAGACAACTCGAAAATTGCTAAATTCCGATCAGCCTGCTGTCTCCACTCGCAGGTTCTACATGCTCCGGTTGGAGGGGTGGTGCAAAGACATGGATCTATACACGAACCACAGCAATGAGCTTGGCCCTTTACCTCGAGTCGACGACCAATTAGAGTGGACAGAACATGAAAAGTACCTATTAGACAAGTATAATTATCGGTACGAGTCCGGCCCTTGGTTTACGGGATCGGCAAATGAATAAGAAATGATCGATTTCAAGGCCCAAGCATGACAGATAAAACCTTTTCGATTGGGATGGAGAGCGATACGGGGGCTTCATCAAAACGACACCCCAGACAGCGAGTGGTTCAAACTCCGCTATCGCCGACATTGCGTGTTCTACTTTGGGTCGTAATATTTTTATTCGCGCTACTGGGGGCGAACTCGCTATATCTGTTCACGATTCGAGTGCTGGAGTGGAGCAGCGAGACGACGTTGCAAAATTTTTTCTATCTGCAAATGTTCTTGTTACATTTGGTTCTGGGTGTCTTGTTGATCTTTCCACTCGCCGTTTTTTTGGTTGGACACATTCGTCGCGTCTATCGGCATCGCAACCGACGAGCGGTACGAGCCGGCTATGGGTTGCTGGTCGCCAGCTTGGTGTTGTTGATTTCGGGAATCTTGCTGACCCGGATTCCGGGCTTGATCGAAATCAATCAGCCGCAATTCCGAGCGATCGTTTTTTGGTTGCATTTAATTTCTCCGCTGGCCGTGATCTGGCTCTATATCTTACATCGATTGGCGGGTCGCAAAATTAAATGGCGGATTGGTGCGGCCTGGGGATCGGTGACGATCGTGTTCATCGGCTTGATTGTAGCTTGGCAAAACCATGATCCACGGCAGTGGAATGTGCGGGGGCCCGATGCGGGAGTCGCTTATTTCTTTCCTTCCCTGTCGCGTACGACCAGCGGCAATTTTATTCCGGCGGATACGTTGGATAATAATCAGTATTGCCTGGAGTGCCATACCGAGGCTCATCGGGGATGGATGCACAGTGCCCATCGTTTCAGCTCTTTCAACAATCCTGCCTATTTGTTTTCTATCAAAAATACGCGTCAAGCGTTGATGGAGCGGGACGGGAGTGTGCATGCGTCTCGATTTTGTGCCGGTTGTCATGATCCGGTGCCCTTTTTTAGTGGTGCTTTTGATGACCCAAAATTTGACGATCCAGATTACGACCTGAGTTTAGACGCTTTGGCTCAGGCAGGTATTACCTGCACTTCATGTCACGCCATCTCCAGTGTTGCTGGTGACGAGGGAATTCATGGAGTTGTTGGCAATGGCTCTTACACCATCGATGAGCCAATTCACTATCCCTTTACTTCCAGTGAAAATCCCGCCTTCCGTTGGCTCAGTCGCCAACTGGTGAAAGCCAAACCTGATTTTCACAAAAAAACTTTTTTGAAACCTTTGCATCAGACGACGGAATTCTGTGGTGCTTGCCATAAAGTTCATTTGCCAGCTGAGCTCAACGACTACAAATGGCTGCGAGGTCAAAATCACTACGATTCATTCTGGCTCAGTGGTGTTTCGGGACATAACGTCGAAAGCTTTTACTACCCGCCCGTGGCTGAAACCAACTGTAATGGGTGTCATATGCCGTTGCAAGAGGTGGAACACTCGCGAGCCGAGCCAAATTTCAGCGCTCGAATTCGTGATGATTCAGGCAAACTCAAGACATTCGATCATCAATTTCCCTCGGCCAACACGGCGCTTCCACACCTGATGCGTGCGACGCTACCGGACCATTTAACCGCTCTCCAGAGGCATGAAGAATTCAATCGCGATATCGTACGAATCGACTTGTTCGGTATTCGAGATAACGGTCGCATCGATGGTTCATTGAAGGCCCCGCTGGATATCGTCCGTCCCGTATTGGTGCCGGGCAAAGAGTATCTATTGGAGACAGTCGTCCGTACTCTTAAATTGGGTCATTTTCTTACTCAAGGAACCGCCGATTCGAATGAAATTTGGCTGGACGTGACACTGCGGTTAAACGGTCAGATCATTGGTCGCAGCGGCGGGATGGATGCAAACGACCGTACCGTTGACCCTTGGTCACACTTTCTCAATGCCTTTGTCATCGATCGCGATGGCTTCCGTATCAATCGTCGCAACGCCGAAGATATTTTTGTCGCACTTTATGATAATCAAATTCCTCCCGGTGCTGCCGCGACGGTCCATTATGCATTTCGTTTACCCGCCGATGCCGCCGGCGAGATCGAAATCGAAGCCCATTTGCGATATCGCAAATTTGACACTGAATTTATGAGGCTGGTCCATGAAGGGCTGGGCTTGGTGCCCGAGGGAGAGTATGTCAACGATTTGCCGATCATGACGTTGGCCAGGGATTCGATTCGTTTAGTGGTATCCTCTGAAGCCCCGTCTGAAGCACACGATACAGGAGTCGTCAAGGAGGTACCGGTTTGGCAACGTTGGAACGATTTCGGAATCGGCCTGTTATTGCGAGGTCAGTTGAGGCAAGCCGAAGAGGCCTTTCAACAAATTGAAGCGATGAATATTCCGGACGGACCAATGAATTTGGCTCGCGTTTACTTGCGCGAAGGACGAGTTGCCGAAGCAGCTCCCAATGCCTTAATGCGGGCTCGCGAAATGATCGGACCTAACGAAGAACGCGCCCCCGAATGGACTCTGTTATGGTTATCCGGATTGGTCAACAAACAAAACGCGGACAATGAAGCGGCGATCCATAGCTTTTTGCAAATTATCGATGGTGGTTTCGCTCAAGCCACCGGTCGTGATTTTCATTTTGAACGAGACTATCGGTTGCTGAATGAATTGGCCGATACGTATTACCTCCTCGCTTCGCAGCAGCGGGCCGAAGATTTGGCTCCAGAGCGTGAAACGTACTTGCGATTGGCCGAAAAATACTATTTGCAGGCACATCGGTTTGATTCCGAAAGTGTAGCCACGCATTACGGGCTGCATCGTACCTATAATGCGTTAGGCATGCCTGAAGATTCGGAACGACATGCGATTCTTCATCAAAAATATAAAATTGATGACAATGTGAGGGATTTTGCCGTGGCCGAAGCGAGGCGGCGCTATCCGCACGCCAATCATGCGGCGGAACAGGTAGTCATTTATGACCTGCAACGCCCTGAAAACTTCGAGCTCACGGAGTTTACAACGAACATGAATAAACCAATAACACCAAACTCGACGTACACCCAACCGACAAACTCCTTCGAAAACGATTCCCATTCAAATGAATAATGAGAACAGTGAAATCTCCGACCCCTCATCCGAGGGTGATGAAATCATCGGCATCGCGTTTCGATGGTCAATGATCGTGCTGGGATTCGTTGGCGCCAGCGGCTGCTTACTGTACTTTTTTTGGCCGAGAGTTGAAATTGTAGAAATCGTTCAACGCAAGGATACGGAGGTCATCAAATCCTTGGATAAAACTGCAGTTGATTTCCCTGACCTGGCTTGGCAGGACATCGCTGCTGAAGCGGGAATTGATTTCGTTCACTTTAGCGGTGCCTCGGGTAAACGCCTGTTGCCCGAAACGATGGGTGGAGGCGTCGCACTGTTTGATTACGACAACAATGGCACACTGGATATTCTGTTCGTCAGCGGCACTGCCTGGCCCGATGAAACGGCACCAGATCATCATCGTTCATCAATTCGACTCTTTTCAAATCAAGGGAACCTAACGTTTCGGGACGTGACTGTTGAAGCCGGTCTCGATTGTCAACTTCAGGGGATGGGAGTCGCCATTGGAGATTTTGATAATGATGGCTGGATCGATCTGTATATTACCTGCGTTGGAGCAAATCGCTTGTACCGCAACGATCGTGGTAAATTTGACGATGTCACGGAACCGTCCGGTGTCGCCGGGGGGGATCTGACCTGGAGTTCCGCGGCCGGTTTTTTTGATTTCGACGGTGATGGAATGTTAGATCTGTTGGTTTGTAATTATGTCCAATGGACCCCGGAAATTGATTTCGAACTGAACTTTACTTTAAATGGGATTGATCGAGCCTACGGGCCTCCGACCCATTATCAAGGAGTTCAGCCCTACCTGTTTCGCAATTTGGGAGATGGGCAATTTGCAGAAATCGGTGAAGCGGCGGGACTGTACGTTACCAATCCAGATCGGGAAGTACCCGTCGGTAAGTCGTTGGGGCTGTTATTGATTGACATCAATGGTGATGGATGGGATGACGTGTTGATAGCCAATGACACCGTGCGGAACTTTTTGTTTCTCAATCGCCGAGACGGCACGTTTGAGGAGGTTGGTGGAATGGCGGGAATCGCTTACGATCGGACGGGTCGAGCGACCGGAGCGATGGGAGTTGACATCGGCAACCTGTGGAATGATTCCGCTCAAGCAATTGCCATCGGAAATTTTGCCAATGAAATGTCATCGCTGTATGTTTCCCAGCATGATTCGATCAGTTTTGTCGATGAATCAGCCGCCTTGGGCGTCGGTGCGCCCTCTCGCCAACGTTTAACCTTCGGTATGCTGTGGGCCGACTTTGATCTCGATGGTCGGCTTGACCTGTTGCAAGTCAACGGCCACTTGGAAGATTCGATTCAGGAAATTCAACCGAGCCAAACCTATCGACAACCGGCTCAGTTATTCTGGAATAATGGACAAGCCAAGGGGGTTTGCTTTAAAGAGATTCCCGCGAATTTATCGGGGGATCTCTCTACGCCAATGGTTGGCCGCGGTGCTGCCGTAGGAGATTTGAATGGGGATGGAGCGCTCGACCTTGTCGTGACACAAATCGATGGCCCTCCTTTGGTATTAATCAATCGACTACAGTCCGAGAATTCTTTTTTACGAGTAAAATTAGTCGGACAAGATAGCAATCGATTTGCCTTCGGCGCACGCGTCGAAATTGACCTGGGGGATCGCGTGTTGGTACGGCACCAGTCGCCAACTCGCAGTTATTTATCTCAAAACGAGCCCGTGTTGCATTTTGGCATCCCGCAGGGAATCGAAACCATTGAGAAACTTCGCATACGATGGCCCAATGACTCAGTGGATGAACGAACCAATATCGCTGTTGGACAAACAATTACCTTCGAACAACAATCATTGACCATTTTTAATTTCTTGAACGAGGTTCGATGATTTGTTTACCGGGAATGTAAGAAACGAGTGCTTCGCCTTCAATGAGATGGTAGTGATGGCCGGCTTGGATATCGGTCAGTGTTTGCACAACACCCGATGGCCATAGGATTTGCAGTTCATCGATTCGCGTTGCATCTGCCAAGCCAAAGTGGACCCGCAGGTCGCTTGCTGACAGATAGCTCATACCACCAAAAATTTCCCTTGTTAGGCGGCGATCACCGACTGTGGCAATTAGCTTTGTACCAATCGCCGATCGGTTGGAATCGGTCCCTTCAAGCCACAACGAAACGAATTGTCCTGGCTCTGGGGTCACGTTGATTCCCAACTGTGCCATCTCGTTGTTGTTCGACACGACGAAATCGACAAGTCCATTTCCATTAAAATCCGACACCGCTAATCCTCGACTGACCTGAACCGCCTTGAGAGCTGGCCCCGACGAGTCACTGATATCGATGAATCGGCCATTTTCCAGTCTCATCAACGAGTTTTGTTGGGCAAATCCGATATTGGTATACATTAATTCGATGTTGTCATAGATATGTCCATTGGCAATCATAAATTCTTCCTGTCCATCATTGTTAGCATCGAAAAAAAGCATCCCCCATTGCAGTCGGGGACGCGTCGCTCTGGCGACGCCTAAAACATCAGCTCGCTCCATAAAAAGTTTTCCTCGAGGTACAAACAAATTTGCTGATTCTCCTTGAAAATTGGCACAACTGATCGCTGGAATACCCTCGTCATTCAAATGGGAAAATGCGACGCCCATCCCCGCTTGGGCCGAACCGGTATCTCCATACGCGACCCCCAACATCGAACCGGATTCTTCAAACTCAAAATTCCCCTTGTTGACCAAAAGGAAGTTGCGGCGAATATCATTTGCGACATAGATATCGGGCAGTCCGTCTCCGGTTAGATCGGCCGTACCTACCGCTAATCCTTTGAACGCATTTTCCACGTTATCAGGATCTCCTTCAGGAAGCGGATGGAAATCGGCTATTTCCGTAAATGTTCCATCTCGATTGTTCCGGTAGAGTCGATCGGGAACGCCATCGTGGAACTGCGGTGTCGAATAGACATGGACGCCATTGAAGTAAGTAGGAACCGCAGTCTCTTCGTCGTACTCGACATATCGAATCACCAACAGATCAAGCCAGCCGTCGTTATCGGCATCAAAAAACAATGCACTCGATGACCATTTTGCATCGGGATTGATTCCGGATTCTGCCGTCACATCGACAAAGCCCTTTCCGGTATTGCGCAGTAATACATCACTTCCTCCAAAGGTTGTCAAATAAACATCGGGCCATCCGTCATTGTTGAAATCGCCGACGGCCCCTCCCATTCCATAGCCGACGCTGGGTAAGTTCCAATCGAGCGTCGCATCCCGAAAATTTCCCTTTCCATCATTTAGAAAAAGTCGGTTACTCGCCCCCTCGGGTCGCATTTGGGAACGTGGCTTACCGCCGTTTACAAACAGAATATCGGGAGCACCATTTCGATCGAAATCAGCCACTAAAACCCCACTCCCCATAATCTCGGGCAAAAATCGTTCGTCGCTGCGTCCCGAAAAATTCTTAAAGTCGATTCCGGCGGCGATCGTTCCGTCTTCAAACCAAGGCTGCCCCGATCGCGGTCGAACCTGAAGATTGATTCGATCGGACTCCTCCGTGTCTTGGGACTCCTCGGACTTGGCGGTGGAGGCAGGCCGATCGCGATTCTCGATGTCCGCGCGATCCTGCTTGGCGACAACCGACTCGGAGTCGTTTTTTTGACTCGACCGCTCACATCCGCAAGTCAAAATCACCGAACTTATCAGGGAAATTACAATCCACTGGAACCGATTGCCGATCGGCAATCGCGCATACTGCAGTAGTTGCTTAAGTACTTGGGCATCGCCCGAAAAGCCGAAACCATTTTTCCAATTTGTGAATCGAAAAGCCAACATTTAATTTCTTCCAACTGGGATCATTGCTCTTCCCGCAAACGGTTAATTTCCAGACGATATCCCTCCAGTCCCCTGCGAATCGATTCATCCACATGGGGTTCCATTTCCTCGATTATTTCCAAGCATTTTTCCAAATTCTTCTCTGCCCAAAATTTCTCCAAATTATTGGCAAGAGCTGCCATGCGCCGCTGAGTTGCATCGCGACGATCGATTTCCAGCTGAATTTGCCTGGCTCTCGATTCAAGCTCTGCGGCTTCTGCTGAGCGATCTAATTGCCTTAACGCGCGACTGTAATTGATCATTATGTTGGGTGTATCAGGACTCAGTTCAAGGGCTCGCCTCAAATGTTGCTCCGCTTCTTCCCACCTCTCCTGACGGAGAGCCAGGCGACCTCGTAAATAGGTCAACTCTAGTATTGCGTTGACAGTATCCGCGGCTAAAAGTTTTTCCACGATCTGTTCCGATTCCTCAAATCGGCCAGTATGGAATGCCGCCAGGGCCGATTGAATTTGACGAATGTCTGATGTCCCTTCATGGGATATCACATTCTGAAGATGGATCCACGCTTGCTCGTATCGATGCGCTTTCATACAGGCATCAATCAATTCGTCGTACTCCAGCTTTTCATCAGGAAGGCTTAAATAGTGATCGACCAATCCATTCCAATCTTGACGAACAATAATTGCCTTAACCAAAAGGCTTTGCAGGTCTTGATCGTCAGGGAAATCTTGCGCAATTTTGGACAAGCGTTGGAAATCTTTCGACTTAACTCTACCTTTGTTTTTTAATTCAGCTTGAAAATTATTAACAAATAAAAAAGCATCTTGATCTTGAAAAAGTGTCGAAGGCGAATTAGATTCGGTCGAAATCAAGGGGTCCGTCGCGTTATCCTTTGACTTTACTTGCTGCTGGTTGTCCACAGCGGGACGGTTACAGGCCGATCCCGTCAATACGACCATCAATATCATGCCTGTAACGGTCGTATTAAACGATTTTGCGATTCGATTCATGTCCGAAAATATTTTGATAGCACACAATGAATCTCGTTTTTGTTTAACGAGAAAATGATCCCCGATGCAACTTACCTAACTAAATCACTTTTTCAGAATTCAGTCCCTTCGCTTGGCCTATTGTAAATAAAAAAGGGGACCATAGTATGGTCCCCTCAGATTTTTTTCTTATCCGATGTCAAAAAGTTTAACGTCAGCAACGAACACTGAGTCAAGCTTAACGGCGTCGCATCAGGCCCAAACCAAGGCAACTGATAGAGAATAACATTACTCCCGTTGGCTCAGGAACAACGCTGACGCCGACCAATGTGATTGAACCGGTCCAAGTCCCCTCTGTGCCACTGTTATAAAGATGGCCGAGGAATACGTTGGGGTCGCCGGCGGTTCCATTAAACGTGATTGAAGTGCCTAAGGTCTGAGTGTCATTGACCGTATCATTGGCACTGCCTGGCCCTCCACCGCCGTTAGCCCAATCCAACTTTTCAATCGCTCCCCACGCATTGCCGAATCCGCCCACTTGAGCAAGACCCACGCCGCCTGAACTGCCTAATTGGATATCGGCTTGATTCGAGACAAAGATTCCCAAATCACTGGCCCAAATATCACCCGTTCCTGCCGTGATTTGGAAGTTTCCAGTGATGGCGGTCAGTTCGCCGATCAATTGGCCACCCGAATATTCCATTCGATAGTCAGGGTTTCCGGCTGAATTCACGAAATTCAAGTCGGTAAAATTAATAACCACGTCGGCTTTGGCAGTGGCTCCCATTGCCAAGATTGATCCAAGTAGGATCAAAGAACTCATTCTTAATTGCTTCATCATGCTTCTCCCAATAAAAATTAAAACAAATTGTTAACTAAAATTAACAAACTTCACCTCAATTTAAACGGCCAGACCGAAAAGTCAACTAGCATTTTCCGAAAAAACGTCAAATTTTAAAAAGTGTGAATCAACTGATTAGCAAGGTTTTTTAGTCTTTGAACATGTCCGTCTTAAAACCGGCTCTAGAGAGTGTTTTTTTTCACAAAAAACACATTTTCTAATAATCGGGGTTAATTGATGTAACGAGTTGGCTGTACAGGGGGAGAATTTAGACCAGCCGATATTCGCGGTCTTCTAAAACACTTCAGGGATCGATCATCAACTTTCGAAAATCAGATGAAAGTGAATGCCGGTTCGATACAAAACTTGATAATCGAAAAACATGGCCACAAATGGGAAAGTCGCTAAGTCAAGTTTAGATCCATCTCAATCAAAGCGATCTGACCCCTTTTTTGTCCCGATAATTCCTGCAGCAAATAGTCTGCTGCTCGTTGGGTCGCGCCAGGTTGGGCATAGCGACGTGCCAGTTCATCCAATTCATCAATTTTGGCTTGTAACAATTGAGGATTTTTAAGCCACTTGATGGCATGGCCGGCAACTTGTGCCGCTGGATTGCCAGACGTCAGATACTCGGGCATCACAGCCATTTCAACTCCGACCGCATCGGGATCATAGACAGCCCAACTCCGTTTGCGAATGTCGTCGGTGGCGATCAAGTTGACCAACGTAATAAAACGGACTCGAATCATTAGCGATTGAACCCACATCGCCCACCCGGCGATCTTATAGACGATCACCGTCGGCTTGCGATGAAACATCAATTCCAGCGAAACCGAACCGCTGCACGCCAAGCAAACAGTGGCCGCCTTCATTAATTCGGGAGTGCGATCAACATGAAATTCAATCCGCTTAGCTATCGATTGGTAATTGGTTATTTTTTTCGTTTGCTGTTCCGCCGCATCTAATTGGCGCTGATTGTAACACGCCACCATGATGCGGGTGGTTGGCATGGCGACCAGCACATGCCGGGCTGATTCGATCAACAGAGGTAGATTTTTTTCGACTTCCTGGTCGCGTGAACCGGGAAGTAAAGTCACGATCGAATGGGGGGTTTCGTTGATTTCAGCCAGGAACTGGTCATCATAAACTTGTTGGTGCAACTGATCAAAATAGGGATGACCCACGTAAACGGCATGGCAATTGCGCTGCTCAAACCATGGCTGCTCAAAGGGTAACTTGCACAAGACATGGTCGACGAATTTTCGAATCTTACGTATTCGCCAAGGCCCCCAGGCCCACACCTGCGGGACGCCATAGTAAAAGACAGGGATACCGTGCTTTTTGGCTTTTCGGGCGATCCACCAGTTGAATCCAGAGTAATCGATCAAGACGACCGCCGTGACATCGTTGTTGGCCAGGTAGCGGTCGGCATCCGCGATCAGTTTCCAAAACGTGCGGATGTTTACCAAAACTTTGGCGATAAACATCACCGCCAGCTGCGTCAAGTCGAAATGGATCTGACAGCCGGCCGCCGCCATCTTGGGACCGCCATAGCCAACGCATTCGATCCCAGGCTGTTGTTGCTGCAACCGCCGTATCAAATTCGAGGCGTGCAGGTCGCCACTGGGCTCGCCAACCGAAAAAAATATCTTCATCCTTGTTTTCATTCCATTGCAAGTCGGCAATATCTAATCCGCTTCTTTTGCAGGTTTCCCTTCCACGATTTTCAGTTCGTGATTTTCAACATCATATTGGTAAACCAATTTTCCGGGCAAGACCGGCAATTCAATTTGGTTTGCCTTGATGATCTTTTCTATGAACTCTGCATGATCTCGAGGGTAGCGATCATGTTCAGCATTGAACAGATTGACGGCATGCGTGATCTGTAATTGAGCGGCACGACCGAGGATGTTTTTCGCGGCGCCTGCGGTCATCGCATGCAGCGGACGAGAAGTGTCGATTGTTAAATCCGCTACTTGGGCTGCTCCCTCCGGATCGAACTCGCCAATATCGCTGGTTTTTTGCTCCAGCAACTTTGGTTGTCGCTGGGCGGATTCCCCACCCGAGCTCGGTTCTTTACAGCCGGTTGCAACAAAAATCATGGCCAACAACATCGATCCGATGGCTGCCCTTGAGCATCCTCGATTGGTGATGGTTTGGTAGGTCAACGGTAGCTTGAACATCGCTTGTCTCCTGGCAGTGTAAGGTGGCTTACGCCACTTTTTTTGAAACCCATTTCTTCTTTGATTTTATTATAATACGTTAACGTAATAATCTGCCAACCTCATTTTTACGAGAATTGCACCATGAGATGCCCTCAACTTTGTTTCAATCATGTATTGCCGATCGCCATTTTGGCTATTTCAACACTCTGCCCAAGCCCGGATAATGGGGGATTGCCAAGCATTTTTGCGGCCGTTACCCAAGATCCTCAGGGCGCTGATCATCCCCAAGTGGTTCCCGCCGATCCGGTTACTCACAGACGCACCGGTCTTTTTAATGGGAAATCGATCCCTTATGAGGTAACCGCTGGAACGCTGCCGGTTGTCGATGAACAGGGAAAAACCTCGGCTGAATTATTTTATGTCTATTACCGCCAATTGGACATTCCGGAATCGGAGCGACGCCCACTGACATTTTCCTTCAATGGCGGCCCGGGCTCTTCTTCTGTTTGGATGCATTTGGGTTATACCAGTCCACGCAAACTAAAGATTGACCCCGAAGGATTTCCGATCCAACCGTTTGGCGTGGTTGACAATCCGGATTCGATCTTGGATGTCACGGATTTAGTTTATGTCGATCCAGTCAATACGGGTTTTTCGCGTCCAGCCACCGGCGTCGATGCGGCTCAGTTTTTTGGCGTACAAAATGACATTACTTATTTGGCGGCTTGGATAGAGCGATTTGTTTCGATTCACGGCCGTTGGCGATCGCCTTTGTTTTTGAAAGGAGAAAGCTACGGCACGACCCGCGTGGCGGGACTTTCCCAACGACTCCAGCAAGCCCATCGCTTGTTCGTCGATGGCGTGATGTTGGTGTCACCGACCGAGATGGGAGTGGAGCGAGCGGACATTGTGAAAACGGCGTTGCTGCTGCCCCACTACACCGCTACCGCTTGGTACCATCAGCAACTGGTACCCGAATTACAGCAGCAAGACCTGGAACAGATCCTACCGGAAGTTGAACAGTTTGCTCTTGAGCAATACCTGCCTGCACTGGCTCGGGGTAACTCCCTACCCGTCGAACGACAACAAGCGATTGCATCCGCAGTCGCGCGATTTGCCGGAGTTACCCCCACATTCGTACAAAATCACAACTTGATGGTACCGATCTCGGCTTGGCGGAAAGAACTATTGCGAGAGCAGCGTCTGACAGTCGGCAGATTGGATGCGCGCTATCGAGGGATTGATCGCGACGCCGCCGGTTCAGTTTACGATTACGATCCGGCAATGTCCGCTTGGAATCAAGCGTTCACTCCGGCGATCAATCACTACTTGCGAGAGGAACTTCAATTCAACCCATCGATCCCTTACAACATTTTTGGTTCGGTGAGCCCTTGGGATCGGAGTGGCGACCGAACCGCTGAAAGTTTGCGACGAAGCATGGCCGAAAATCCTTGGCTGAAAGTGCTGGTTCAGTCCGGTTACTACGACGGAGGAACGGATTATTTCTCAGCCAAATATACACTGTGGAATATGGATCGATCGGGACAACTGGCCGATCGAATGTTCTTCAAGGCCTACCGCAGCGGCCACATGATGTACCTTCGAGCCGAAGACATGCCGACCTCCAACCAGCATCTGCGAGAATTTATTCTCGATGCGATTCCCACAGAAAACGATCCGGCTCGCTATTCATTGAATCAATAGCCAATTCCGATTATTTGTTACGAATTTTTACTGGACGTCACACAATCGATTAAGAAATTAGAAAGTTGCATGGATTGATCTGCGAAATCCGCAAAGTACTCTTTTAAGTCAGCGAAATTTTTCCGAAATTCAGCACGATCCTGTTGGGAAATAATCTGGTTGAACTGATTGGCAGCGTCAATAAAGTGTTGCCGAATCGGTTCGCTGTAAGGGTTAGTCATTTCAATTTCCGCGTACAAGTCGGGATCTTGGCCGAACAAGCGACCGATCAGGGCCAACTCCATCCGATAAATTGGGCTGGTGAATTCCAGGCTTTGCTCAATGGAGACGCCCGACTGCTGGAGCGCGGTACCCATTACCAAAGTCGAAAAATGTACCAGCACCTGCACGACGGCCATCATCCGATCGTGAGTTGCCGGATCGGTAAAAACCAATTCCAACCCAAGTTGCTTTAATGACTGTAGAAATGAGTCCGCTCGCGGCCCTGAGCGAATTGGGCAGACCACCATTTTTTGACCCTGCAAGCGGGACAACGTCGAACCGAACATCGGGTGCAGTCCCAACACCTCGCCCGCACGAGAATCTGCCATGACGTGGCAGATTTCCATTTTCAAACTATTGAAATCAGTCAGCAATGCATCGGCCCGCACCAAGGGAACGACTTGTCGTGCAACTTCGGTGGCTCGGGCCATCGGCACTGATAGAATCACGATGTCGGCGGCCGGCACAACGGTTTCTATCGAATGTGAGTCGGCCACGTCAAAAATGTCGGTCTCGTATCCTTGTTGCTGAAAAACGGCTTGAAACAATCGCCCCATTCGTCCTTTTCCACCAATAATCAAGATTCGGGGGTGGTCAACAGATTCCCGACTAAGAGTAGAATGAAAGCCTGAATTTTCTTGATCTTGATCCATGGCAATAGTTGGAGCTTTGTAGTTAGGCGAGCGGAAGTTAAAAAATGAAAACCATTCAGCGTTATTTTGTATCGGCCATCTTAATCAGTCTTGGGGAACTGTTCATGTTCAACCTCACACTGGAAACACTTTATTGTCAAACCGATGATAATAGCACCCAAGTCATGAAACTGCCGCAACCAGGCAAGCCACTCGACCGGCAGCAAACGATAATGTTTGCCGAGTTGGCCCTAAAAAATATTCAAACCGAATATCCTAACAAACCATCCAATGTATTGGCAGACGAGTCTAGGTTGCGAACTCCTCGACAAATGCATCCGGCTTTTTATGGATGTTTTGATTGGCACAGCGCCGTTCATGGGCATTGGATGTTAGTTCGATTGTTAAAAGACTATCCCGACTCCCCGATTAATTCTCAGATTCGTCAAACGCTTGCGGAAAATCTAACGCTCGAAAACCTGCAAGGAGAGCTGGCTTTTTTTGAAGAACATGAGCATCGCGCGTATGAACGAATGTATGGCTGGGCTTGGTATTTTCGCTTGGTGGCGGAGCTGGACGATTGGAATGATTTGCAAGGAAAACAATGGCGGCAAAACTTGACGGGCCTGGAGCAATTGCTGGTGACGCGAACAATCGATTACCTGCCCCGCTTGACCTGGCCGATTCGCACCGGAATCCACCCAGATACCGGATTCGCCTTGGGCCAGACATTAGATTACGCTCGCCAAGTCGGAAACCGAGAACTGGAAGAATTAATCATCCAGCGATCCAAAGATTTTTATTTCGCTGATACCAATTACCCGGTCCAGTATGAACCGTCGGGACAAGACTTTTTCTCTTCAGGATTAAATGAAGCCGATTTAATGCGTCGCGTATTGCCGCAAGCGTCATTTGTGCAGTGGCTGGAGGGGTTCCTGCCGCACCTGGGTAGAGGCGATCGCGGAGAGGGCGATCGCGGAAAGTTTCAACCCGCCAAGGTCAGCGATGTTACCGATGGCTACTTGGTGCATTTGGCTGGACTGAACTTCAATCGGGCGTGGTGCCTGCAAGGGATCGCTTCGGCGCTGCCGGCGGACGATCCCCGAATCCCCGCCTTGACTGAATTGGCCACCGCCCACGCTAACGCAGGATTGGAGTATGTTTTTAGCGGCCACTACGAAGGAGAGCATTGGCTGGCGACGTTTGCGATTTATTATCAAGCGGGAATTGGCAATCAAGTGAAGTCCCAATAAACGTCTAAGTCGTTCGTATCCGTTGGGGTATTGATCTTGGTTGCCAGGTTCTTGTTCCTTCTATCCTAGGTTAATTCCGTTGGGCCAATCAGGCTGTGAACCGTCATTTTTTTGTAACCAAACAAGTAATCACGAATTTTCCAGATCATGTCCGATCGTTTTTTTTGGCCGGCAGCCGAGCATCCCATACCGACCTCCATTCAGATCGATGGCGATCAAGCTCACCATGCAATTCAGGTGATGCGATACCGGGTCGGCGATCCGATCGTGTTGTTCGATGGAATGGGATTTGAATACCAGGCCGAAGTCGAATCGATCCAGAAAAAATCGCTTAACGCTCGAATTACATTGCGTCAGCAAGTTCCTCCAATGGTGGATCGCCAAATCAGCATCGCAGTATCGTTTCCCAAAGGAGACCGGCAACGTTTCATGATTGAAAAATTGGTGGAATTGGGAGTTTGCCAAGTAATTCCGCTGAAAACTAAACGTTCCGTTGTTGAGATAAAAGCCAATGGAATCTTGCGAGCCGAGAAATGGGTGATCGAAGCTTGTAAGCAATGCCGGCGAGCGGACTTGATGCGAATTCACACGGAAATCAATCTCGATCAATTGGTTCAATTGGATTGGAGGGCGTCTCAAACTGATAAACAAGCTGCGGAGGCAACCGATTCCCTTCAAACGACAACGCAAACTTCAGCCACCCTTCCGCCGATTAAAATGCCGCCGATTAAGATATTGGCCCACCCCTACGGCGATTCGTCTGTTTCAATCGCCGATCAGCCGTTGGCTGCAAACCAACCGGTGCTGATCGCGATCGGCCCCGAGGGCGGATTTGACGAAGAGGAAGTTTATCGGTTGCGAGAGGGAGGATTCAAAACGACCACCTTCGGCCGCGGCATATTGCGAACTGAAACGGCCGCCATTGCCGCTGCCGCTTGGATCAGTCTGATCGAGGTGAAGAACTAGAAATTAGGCAACTCCCATTTGATTCGAAAAAAAAATTGGATTCATGATCGTAATAAATGCCTATCGAAGCGCATCCATTGATTGGTCGGATTGGTTTTAATAAGGAATTGTTCTAAACTAAGTAAGGTTAATGTTAGCGAAAGGGTGCAAACCCTCCGGTTATTGTCGAACCGGACGACATGCGCCCTTTCGCTAACATTGCAGAGCGGACGGCTCCTATATAGCAGCGCACAATCTACAACAAAGACAGGTACAATAAACCGATGGTGAACACGATTTTGCAATCAATACAGCTCAAACAACAAGTCAATGCCAACAATCAAATGACCCATGCCATCCCCCGAGATCGGGAATATAAGCCAGCCATCGATCGGTTGCTCAATACGTTGTCGCTGGACGGCAAATCACGGAAGCAAGTTGCATGCCAACAAGTGATCCGCCTTGCAGCTATTGTTTGCATTGTCGGGTTGATGGGTGTCGGTTTCCCGTCGATGGCGGATGAAAATCACAATCTGCAGCGAATATCAACGGAGCGGGAGAGCGGTTCCCGAATCGAATTTCGTCAGGGAGAAAAGATTGCTTTCTTAGGAAACAGCTTGGCCGAACGGATGGGGTTATTTGGTCACTTCGAGGCTTACCTGCAGTCGCGGTTCCCCGATTTGCAGCTCCAAGTTCGCAGCTTCGCTCGCCCAGCCGAAGCGGTTGACGTTCAACAACGATCAAACGATTACACCAAGATCGATGACCCGCAGGCGGTCTTTGACGCCGACACCTATTTCTGTTTCTTTGGTTTTAACGAATCGTTTGAGGGGGACGAGGGACTCGAGGCGTTTGAACAAAATTATTATCGCTACTTGCGAATGATTCAACAGCGTTACGGGACAGATCGTACGCGCGGGGCATTGCGATTTGTACTGATATCCCCCATCGCGTTTGAAAATGCCCAGGATGGTTTTCTACCCGAGGGAGATTCCTATAACGCAAACCTTAAAAAATACTCGGCAGCCGTTCAACGAGTCGCAGAAAATGAACAACTTCTCTTCGTCGATCTCTATCAGCCAAGTCTTAAATTGTTCCAATCAACACCTGGTTTGCAATTCACCATCAATGGTTGCCATTTGAATTTGGAAGGGGATCGAATCGTCGGCCAATGGCTCGACCAAGCTCTCTTCGGCACTCCCCACCCCGCTTCTTTGAGTGGTGACCATTTCGAAATTTTACGACAAGGGATCATCGACAAATGCTGGACTCACTCGCAAGACTACCGCAAGGTCAACGGCTGGTATGTCTACGGCGGTCGGCGGACGTGGGACATCGACACCTTTCCACTGGAATATCAAAAGA
>JBGTHU010000399.1:0-9780 GCA_041745975.1 Mariniblastus sp. | reverse complement strand
CAAAGATCAATCGCCGGGTTTATCCGGCAAAGACTTCATCGAAACATTTTGTCATGAACTTAAACCATTCATCACAATTCTTTTCGCAGCGGTCTTCGTGACACCGATGGTTGAAGTTGTTGCTTCAGTCAGCGTCATGGGCGAAATTCTAACGTGAACCGCGAAACTGTCAACGGCTGTGGTAGGCTTTTTTGATTTTTTCTTTGCTTTTTCTTTAAATTGAGACAAAGGGATTCCAACTGTCGTAAACTATAATCTAAGGGCTGCCTAAGCGACACTAACGGGTGGGGCGATTTTTTTTCAGCGATACCGGCGGGGGATTTCGTGTCTTTACTCCACCTTTACAGGGACAGCTTCAGACAATTTGGGTCGGGCCAAACGATTTTCGGGTCAAAGGGAGATCTTATTGGGTTTCCACTTTTCAGTACCCTTTGATCTTGCTCGGTATACACCACACCTTAATCTTCCCGCGAAAAGGAAAAAAGAAATGGAAAAAAATGAGATACTTTGTTTTAGTCAATCTGATGTTGGTGGGCTTGGATCAGTTCGGTGGCAGGACAGGAAGATAGTCCGCAGTTGCCCTCCAAAAGAATTTGGAATCAGGCCCCGCACAACGCCTTTACCGATCTCGTTCGGTTTCAAGATCGCTGGTTTTGCGTTTTTTGAGAGGGGAGTGGTCACGTGTCCGCCGACGGAGCTCAACGAGTGATCACATCGACCGACGGTGAGACTTGGAAATCTGCAGCGCTGATCGAGTTGCCAATTCAGCCTGTTAAAAACTCCTTGCAACACATTTTGATTGATTTAGTGGATTCCGCGCCTACGATTTTTGCTGCTTGCGGAATTCGGAAGGGGTGACGCTGGTGAGAGTGCGAAAGGCGCGAGTAAACGCACTTTGATCGGCGTAGCCACATTGCTGAGCAATCGCAGCAATCGGGGTCGCCGTCTCTCGTAACAGATGCGAGGCGAACGTTACCCGGGTCTTGGTCAGCAACTGAGATGGGGTCAACGAAAATAATTTCTTGGTCAACCGGGCTAACCGAGTCGAAGATAACCCCGATCGGGCCGCCAATATCGCCGGTGAAAACTCCTGTGATGGATCCCCCTCGAAAACTTCCATCGCCCGAGCAAAATCGACAGGAATCTCAGCGGTCGGTACCGGTGCTCGCAGGTCTCGAGAAAAACCAATCAAGCCGGCCACGACTCCCGACTGGTCTCGCAGCGGAAGTTTGGAAGTCAAACACCATACCGGATCATCCGGTCGATACCATTGCAGCTCCAGATAATCAATTAATGGCTTTCCACTTTTCAGTACCTTTTGATCTTGCTCGGTGGGCAATCGCCCAAAATCTCCCGGACAAATCTCTTGCGGACGTTTACCCAATGCGTCCTCTTTTCGTTTCAATCCATGCCTGGCGATCAGCGAATCGTTGACCGCAATGTATTGACCAGCGCGATTCTTGGCAAAGAATGCGATCTCGGGCGTCAAATCAAACAAGGACTGGATGACCTGTAAATCAATGGCTCCCAAATCGTGTTTCATAATTGGTTTTTATTCTATTGTGCGCGATCTGATTGATCGACGGGTCATTTGATCAAGATTCGCCAATGCGAAACGTGTTATAATAGAGAATGCGGTGTGTTTCGTCGGCATGATTTTTTGGTTGGTTAAACCTATCCGAGTGAAGGATTGCTTGATTTTCGATGCGAATGACAATGGCCGTCTTCACACAACCTACATTTTACATTTTTACCAAACCGTTTTAACCCAAGTGTAACATGAAAATATCTCGCATCTTTGCTCACCGAGTCGAATTGCCGTTGGTGGAAGGCTCCTACAAATGGTCAGGCGGAAAATCGGTTTCTGTTTTCGACAGTACCGTCATCGGCGTGGAAACGGAATGTGGGGTTGTGGGCTACGGCGAAGTCTGTCCACTGGGTCCGTTCTATCTGCCAGCCTATGCGGAAGGGGTGCGAACCGGATTGAAAGAGCTGGGGCCGCACTTGCTTGGTTTCGATCCGCGTGAGTTAGGGAAGCTGAACCATCGAATGGATGCGGCTCTGAAAGGGCATCCTTACGTCAAAGCGGGTATTGATATCGCTTGCTGGGATATTCTGGGCAAATCGACCGGGTTGCCCGTTTGCGTTTTAATGGGAGGGCGTTTTGGAGAAAGCGTGCGGCTGTACCGAGCGATCTCGCAACTTCCTCCCGATGAGATGGCTGAGAATGTCGCCAACTACCGAGACCAAGGTTACACTCGCTTTCAATTGAAGGTCGGCGGCGATCCCGATCAAGATATCGAGCGGATTCGTCAAGCCCGAGCCTGTCTGCGGCCCACCGATCGCTTGGTCGCCGATGCCAACACCGGTTGGACTCAGCACGAAGCGATGCGAGTCGTACGAGCGGTCCGCGACCTGGACGTTTACATTGAACAACCTTGCTTGACTTACGAAGAATGCCTGGCCGTGAGGCGACATACCGACCATCCCTTTGTGCTGGATGAAAATGTGGATGGCTTGGAGATGCTGCTGCGAGCCAAAGCGGACTTGGCCATGGATGTGGTCAATCTGAAGATCAGCAAACTGGGAGGGCTGACCAAAACCAAACAAGCTCGGGATCTCTGTGTCTCAATGGGGATCGCCATGACCCTGGAAGATAGCTGGGGAGGGGATATCACCACGGCAGCCATCGCGCATCTGGCCCACAGCACCCCGGAAGCATTTCGATTTACCAGTACTGACTTTAACAGTTATGGGACCGTCAGTAACGCCACCGGTGCCCCCCAACGGGAGAATGGTTTTATGCAAGCCAGCGAAGAACCGGGGCTGGGCATCGTACCCCGCGAGGAAGTCATTGGCCCAAAAGTTCTGGAGATTACCTGATGAATTGGTTCAGCCAATACCCCTCAAGAGCCTGCCCAGACACGGCTCGTTTTGTGAGCGACAAGGCACTAGCCAGCGGCGATTCGCCCACAGCTCGGGTCACGCGGTTCACTTGTTCGGGGTGTTCGGACAGACTCTTAGGAGAGCAGTTTATGAAAATCAAATCCGTCCTTCGCGTTCCGTTTCCACCCCTGCTGACTTTGGCGGTCATTTTGTATACGTTGACCACCACTCCAGCCCATGGCGACGAACCCCGCCAGCGATTAAACGTAATGCTGATCACCGCCGATGACATGAACGCCGATTCCTGCGGTTGGCTGGGAAACGAGTTGGGGGTGACGCCGAACCTGGACATGTTTGCCAAGTCCGCTCACCGCTTCGTCAATGCTCATGTGACCATTCCGATTTGCCAGCCGGTTCGAGCCGTAATGATGACCGGACGACTTCCCCATCGCAACGGGGCTCTCGGTTTTCATCCGGTCGATCGGAATGTCTCCACGCTGCCCGAAGTGCTTCGCGATGCAGGCTATTACGTGGCCACCATCGCCAAGGCTGCCCACATGAAACCGAACGAAAAATTTCCCTGGGACGCTGTGGGTGAACAATCGCTGGGGAAACAGCCGGTCGAGTTCGCCCGTAAGTTTCAAGAGATGCTGGCTGAAGCAAATCAACAGGACAAGCCGTTTTTTATCAACGCCAACATATGTGATCCCCATCGGCCCTTTATCAAATTCAATCAACCATCCAGCGATTCCGATCTGACTCTGAAGGGAGTAAAGCGTCTTACACCGGACCAAATCATTGTTCCCGCTTTTTTAGAGGATTTGCCCGAGGTCCGACGAGAAGTCGCGCAATATTATGCCAATGTCAGCCGATTTGATGTCTCATTTGGGCTGCTGATGGAAGCTTTAGAAACGTCCGGTCATCATCGCGACACGGTGGTTCTGTTCTTCTCTGATCATGGTATGTCATTTCCTTTTTCTAAGGCAACGGTTTATTACAACGGCACTTGGTCGCCTGTGCTGCTAAGGATTCCCAATCAAGAGGAATCGCAAACACGTCAGGAATTTGTGAGCACTGCGGATATCATGCCAACGTTGTTGGAGTTGCTGGAAGTGCCGTTGCCCGCAGGGATGGATGGGCGTTCCTGGTTGCCATTGCTGGCGGGGGAGTCCCAACCCAACCGCGATTTTGTCGTGACTCACGTCAACACTGTCTTTGGCGGACGTTCTTATGCTCAGCGCTGCTTTCGTACCGCAGATCGATCGTTGATGTTTCACGCCTGGGTGGATGGCAGTGAAAAATTTCGAGTCGAAGCGATGAGTGGACTCAGTTTTAACGGCATGAAAAATTCGCCCGACCCTAAAGTTCAAGCCCGAGTCAAACAATACATCCAAGGGGAACGATTGATGTTGTTCGATTTGCAAAGTGATCCTGACGAACGCAACAATTTGATTGCCGAGGCATCTTATCAAGACGACCTGACGGAGTTGAGCCAGAAGCTGCTGGCTTATTTGCAATCCACCGATGATCCGCAATCAGAAGCATTTGCAGCAGAATTGGCCACGCTCAATCAGCAGGAGGAATAAAATGAGAGCCATGTTACGAACGTTGATTTTCATCCTGCCTTGTATGCTGCTGGGCTTGCAGTTACCCAAAGTGGATGGTCAAGATCTTCCCAACATTGTGCTGATTTTGGCCGACGACTTAGGTTACGGCGACGTTAGCTGTTACAATGAACAAGCTAAAGTTTCAACCCCTCACATTGACCAATTGGCCAGTCAAGGGATTCGGCTGACCGATGCTCACAGCCCCTGTACGGTTTGTACGCCCACACGTTATGGGTTGTTAACAGGACAGATGCCGTTTCGAGTTCCGCGAGGTGGCACGGTTTTCACTGGTGTGGGAGGACCCTGCCTGATCGCTCCAGGCCGACTTACATTGGCCAGCATGTTGCAAGATATTGGGTACTCGACCGCCTGTATTGGTAAATGGCATGTTGGAATGACCTTTTATGATGCCACGGGCCAGCCGATCAAGGATCAAGGTGTCGATTCGGTCAAGCAGATCGATTATTCAGCTCGGATTGACGGCGGGCCGCTCGATCATGGCTTTGATCAGTTTTTTGGAACCGCGTGTTGCCCGACAACCGATTGGCTGTACGCTTTCATCGACGGAGATCGCATCCCCAATTCCCCCACCCAACTGATTGATAAATCGAAACTTCCCCGACATCCCTACGCCAATGACTGCCGCCCCGGCTTGATCGCCGATGACTTTACGATGGAAGAAGTTGACATGGTTTTTTTGGAAAAAAGTCAGCGGTTTCTAAAACAACACGTTCGGGAGAATCCAGACAAGCCATTCTTCCTGTTCCATTCGGCTCAAGCCGTTCACCTCCCTTCCTTCCCAGCCCCTCAGTTCCAAGGGAAAACCGATGCGGGGCCACATGGTGATTTCATTCACCAGCTAGATTGCATTGTTGGTGAAATATCTAACACATTAGACCAGCTGGGAGTTGCGGACAATACGATCGTGATTTTCACCAGTGACAACGGGCCGGAAACAACCAGCGTCATCCACATGCGCAAAGACTACGACCACGATGGGGCTCGGCCTTGGCGCGGTGTCAAGCGAGACAATTGGGAAGGTGGTCATCGCGTTCCCTTTATCGTCCGCTGGCCAGTCCATTTGGCCCCCGGTCAAACCTGTGACCAGCTCACTTGTCTGACCGACATCTTAGCCACGATGGCAGCCATCGTGAATGTGGACTTGCCTGACGATACCGCCGAGGACAGCTTCAATCTTTTACCGGCCTGGCTGGGTGAAACCGATGATCCGATTCGCCCCTACATTTTACACCAAGCCTTTGCCGGAGGACGGACTTTGGCAATTCGCCGCCAGCACTGGAAATTTATTGATCACCAAGGCTCGGGGGGCAATCGCTACGAAAACAACGAGGGGCTCAGGCCGTTCATCATTCCCGATACCAACCCAGACGCACCCGGACAGCTATTCAATCTGGCGACCGACCCTGGCGAGACGATCAACCTTTACGATGAATACCCTCAGATTACCCGTGAGTTAAAAGAATTATTGGAAGAATCCAAGTCGAGTGGCCGAAGTCGCCCGCTCACGAAAACACAGTAACCGTTGCCGAGTGGGAAGGGAGGTTGGGGATCCTGCCGAAACAATAACGAATCAAAGAGCAGCATTGGAAAAGAATTGTCTCGGCAGGAGCTTCGACTCCCGATAAATTTCTCGAATTTTCTTCAGGGTTATAAACCCTTGAACGGTTACACCAAAAAAGGTACCCGCTGACAAAGCGACCAGTTAGAGCAATTGAAATCATGAAAAACAAATTCTTCCGTTTTAACATTCTTTGGATTGGCAATTGCCTGTTGACGATTAGCCTTTTGGCAAACAACGGACTCGCGCAAGTCGAACAGCAAACCTCACGGCAAGTTGCTGACCAAGTCGCCAACCATCTCTCGGAACCTGTCGACTGGCCAGCCTTACAGACTCGCCTACAAGGGATCTACGAACGGGGAGAATGGCGAGCCAAACGTTTCGACGGCCAATGGCATCCTGATAGTTCTGGATATATCGTAAACCAGCGACAAGATGGCCAAGCAAGAGCCGTGTTCTACGACGTGCACACCGGCCAACCAGGGCCGGCTCCTGAAATTCAAGCTGCTCCCCCTCTGCAATCCCCCGACGGATCACGCTTGCTGGAATATCGGGGACGCCGGCTCTACTGGCGAGAGATTCCTGAAGGAGAACCGCAACGAATTATCCAGCCAACGGAAAATCGAGAAGTCTTTTTTCGCAATCCGACTTGGAGTCCCGATGGCCGGCGAGTCTTATTTATCGAAAGTGACGAAACGGATGTCAGAAAAAGAACCATGCTGGTTCCCAGCGACCCCTCTTACCCAACCGTGCGAGAGCAACGTTTTGCACGAGTCGGCGAGAGCATCACCAAATTGCGAGTCGGGGTTCACGCTATCGACAGCCAGCAAACAAATTGGTTACCCATTCCATCACCTGACGAAGGGTTTTACCTCAGCCAAGTCGAATGGGCCGGAAATAGCACCGAAGTCTTAGTGGAAACGCTCAGCCGGTTTCGGGATCGCCGCCAGTTTTTGCTGATCAACGTCGAAGACCAGTCCGTTAAAACGCTTTTCGGCGAAACCAATGAAGCTTGGGCGGTAGCCAGTCAAGGAAAGAATTTGCGGTTGATCTGGATCAACGAGGGACAGCAGTTCATCGTGATCAGTGAAAAGGATGGCTGGCGACAAGCATTTCTCTACGGTCGTGATGGAAACGAGATCGCGACCTTGACCCCAGGGGAATACGACATCATCGATCGAGCGTTCGTCGATGAACCCAACGGCCGGTTCTATTTCTACGCATCCCCGGAAAACGCCACCCAAAAATATCTCTACCGTGTGCCGCTGGATGGTGGCGGCAAGTTAACACGAGTCACTACCCCCGGTCACACCGGAACCCACGACTACCAATTTTCTCCCGACGGGAGATGGGCGTTCCATACTAGGTCGACCTTTGATTCTCCTCCCGTGACGGAATTGGTGGAACTGCCCGAGCATCGGACGGTGCGAGTATTGGAAGACAACCAGGACTTGCGCCGCAAGGCAGAAATTCTGGCTGAAAATCCGACCGAGTTTCTCACGTTGGACATCGGTGGCGGGGTTTCCATGGATGCCTTGTTGATGAAACCAAGCGACTTTGACCCAGCGAAAAAGTATCCGCTGTTTGTTTATGTTTATGGGGAACCCCACGCCCAAACGGTACTGGATGGTTGGGCGACGGTGCATGACCAATTTCATCGAGCCGTTGCGGATTTAGGTTATATCGTGGTTTCGATTGACAATCGAGGGACACCCGCGCCCAAAGGAGCGGCTTGGCGGCGAAGCGTTTTCGGTAGTTTGGGGCCTCTTTCGACCGACGACCAAGCCTCCGCATTACAAGCACTGAAACGAACACGGCCCTATGTCGATTTGTCCCGAGTCGGCATCTGGGGCTGGAGTGGCGGAGGCTCCAACACCCTCAACGCTCTGTTCCGCAAACCAGACCTTTATCATGTGGGGATCGCCGTCGTCCCCAAGCCACAACCCCATCTGTACAACGCTTGGTTCCAAGAGATTTTCATGCGATCTCGCGAAGTCAATCCGGAAGGGTACCAACAATCGGCTCCAATAAACTTTGCCGACGGCTTACAAGGCAAGTTGTTGATCATCACCGGTTCCGGCGAAACCAATACCCACATCGAGATTATCGAGGGGTTAGTCGATCGCTTAATCGAGTTAGGTAAGCGATTCGATTACATGGTTTACCCCCATCGGGATCATGGATTGAGCGAAGGAAGAGGATCGGTGGTCCACGTTCGCATGTTAGTCATCCGATATCTGGTGGAAAACCTACCCCGTGGAGGACACTAGGTTTAGAAAATTGAAAGCCTTTATAAATAAAAATCATCATTCGAATCCATTTAACTCAACTTTCCCATGAATAGATTATCTTTTTTTCGCTTAATTGTTTTGGCCTTTGTCGTGACTGCGGCCATCGCCAGCCATTCGCAACCGATCTCACTGGCCCAACAGCAACTTCCTCGCGAAGATGTCATCGATGTACCGGCCATCGGCAAAGGGCTCTGCTTGAGCAACTTGTTTCAATCGAACATGGTACTGCAACGGGACAAGCCAATTCGGATTTGGGGATGGGGAAATGCGGGGGACACGATCACCGTAACGTTTGCCGACCAACAAGCCTCCACCCAAGCGGGCGACGATCGCCAATGGCAAGTCACGTTACCAGCCATGCCAGCCAATCACACGCCACAACAACTCATCGTATCCACCGGTGCGGCCTCGTTGGCACTGGATAATATATTGCTGGGTGACGTTTGGATCTTGGGAGGGCAGAGCAATATGGAATTCGAGCTGGCCAAGGTGGAAAATGGGAATCTGGAGATCGTTTCGGCTAATTATCCCCAAATTCGCATTTTAACCATTCCCTACGGGCAGGGTCCCGAAGCCCAGCGAAGTTTCGCTCGACTACATGAATGGAGCGATTGGTTCGGCCGTCATTTTCGCAAAGGGGACTGGGATGAATGCACACCGGAAATCGCCAAAGACCTCTCAGCGATCGGTTACGTTTTTGCCCGCCGGGTCCACAAAGCGGCCAATGTCCCCATCGGCGTGATCGATGCATCCCGCGGTGGCACGACGGTCGAAACTTGGACGCCGCGGGAGGTGTTGCGTCAAATGCAAGATAGTCCTACCACTCAAGCGAAGCTGGCAAGTTTCGAAAACGCCGCCGCCCAGTGGGATCCACAAGCCGACCTGGAAAATCGGATCAAACAACACGAGCAGTGGATCGAGCGGCAAACCACCGAAGGGAACCCGATTCCACCCGATCGCCAGCAAGCTCTCAGCGATCTGCGACCCGGCCCAATCGGCGACCACAATTATCCGGGGCATTGCTACGCGGGAATGATTGGGCCTTTGGAAGGATTGGCCGTCAAAGGAGTCATCTTCCATCAAGGTTATAACAACGCTTTCGAGGGATCCGTGGGAGCCGAGATGTATCGTGACATCTTTCCCGAAATGATTGGAGCATGGCGATCCGCTTTTGGCGATCTGGAACTGCCATTTGGAATTTTGTCGCTGTGTACTGACGGCTATCCCCAGACACACGATGACTACTCTGAAAAAATGTTCAACGCGGGGATCGATATTCGCGCAGTACAATATTCGACGTTTCTGGCGATGCACAACTCGGGCGACAAGAATGTTGGTTTCACCAGCACCTACGATCTGCGCCGGCGTTGGTATCATCCGCAAGTCAAAATTCCCGCCGGCGAACGGATCGCTCGTT
>JBGTHU010000398.1:0-3319 GCA_041745975.1 Mariniblastus sp. | reverse complement strand
CGATTGGCGCTGTCGGCGATACCGACGGCGCCCGTTGATGACAGCTGCGCGCTGGAGCGCTGAGGTGTTCCGAGGCTTTCCAAGCCCTCCTGTGCTGCGACTTCGATACGTTGTTGACTCATCCAACCTGGCCCTTGGGCGTTGACAATGCCGGTGGTTGCGTTGATGGTCACTTGCGTGGCATGAAAACGCTGATTGTCAACCAAGTTTCCTTTGATATCGAACGTCTGATGTTGAATGCTGGTCAAGGCGACCGAAGGTATTGAAGTAGTCGAATTCGAATCGCGATTTGTCGTGAAGTCAAACACGCGTTGATGATCGGCCACCCGATTTACCAAGATGATTTCTTTGATCTCCGGATTCAAGGATTGATTTCTATTTTCTTGGACCGTATTGTTGACAACAGCATTGTTGCTCTCAGAATTGTTGCTTAGGGAAATCTCTTGAGAGAACTCGATCGACATTCCCTGCCCATCGGCCGAAGTCTTCAATTGTTGCCGTTGAGTATTGGTTCCTTGAGCCAGCAAGTGAACTTCATCTTCGAAGTAAGCTTTCTGTCCGTCGAAAACCATACCACCGCTCCATGCGACATTGAGGTCTTGATAATCGGAAGCCGCCTGTTGCACGCCAGTGATTGCCGATTGATTGGTGTTCGGGTTGGCAGTGGAGTTGGCGGCTATTCGTGGGGGTGAGGCAGCGGCCAAATTGGCTGCGGCTTTCAATAGCAATTTACCGGGGCCTTCAATCCACAGCTTATTGGCGGTTTGATCGAGTTGAATGTTGTTTCCCGACATCGTCAACTGATCGGTGCGGGCGACCGCAACTTCATTATCCTGACCAATGATCAACATGCGATATTTTTGATCGGGCTGCGGGAAGGCTTGTAAAAAATTCGCTTCGATTTCCATGCCTGCCACCTGATTGGATCCCGACTCAGGTTTTGTTTTTGTTCGCTTTTGGAACAGATGTACATTCCCCAGAATCGCCATTGAATCCAAATGGTTCACCGACCCTTCAAACAGCAACTGCAATTCAACTTCGTCGCCGCGGAAAACAAATTGCTGATTCGATAATCCCCTTTGATCCGTCGCCAAAACATCGGCTGATGTTGCCTGAATCGGTTCCAGAGAAGCAACTTGGGCAACCGAATGCTGGGCTGAATCGCGGTGCCAAGATTTATCATCGGTTGTTTCGGGCCAAATGGGTTTGGCGTAACACCATCGGTTGTTTCTCGTTTGAACTTCCATTTCCAGGGGATTGAAGATTTGGAGCTGTGTTAGCCGATGGCTCATTTTCGGCGACAAGCGATCTTGTTTTCCCAATTGGCGACCGGGTTGAAGCGGCACGGGACTGGGCTGCCAAAAGGCCGTCAATTGATTGGTCGTCCCCTGCAATTGGGGAGTCTCGATGCGAACTTGATTGACGGCGACTAAACGGCTGGGCTGGTAACTGCGCTGCGTCGTTGCATGCGAGTCATGCTGGGGTAAATCAACGCTGGCTTCTTCCAGCCACAAACGCAAATGATCCGCTCGGAAATGGTTGTCCTCATCGAATCGCATTTTGCAACCATTCTTGATAGTGATCAAATGTTGGTCGCCGTCCGGTTCAAGGCTCAACATCTCCATCCACTGCAGAAAGAATTCGCGTTGATCATCGGAAGCAAGCTTCAACAAACTACCACTCCCCAGTGCAATGATTTGGCCCAGGCGTCCTTCGGGAGCCATGCGGTAAGCGATTTGATGGGCTTTTAATTGAAAGTCGGCGGTCACAATCGTAACCAAGCCAATCTCGACTGCCGGAGAGGCGGACTGAGACAATGGCGGTTCGGAACGGGCAAAAACTTCCTCTTTCAACAAGTCGTAGCTGAGTAAATTACTGCTAATTCGCGCCGCATGTTGATGGGAAGTCAGCACCGCAGGCGAGCCTTCGGCAACCAGGCGGCGCATATCCCACTTGCTCTCAGTAGCATTCAGCGAGGAGGGAGATCGGGTAGACTGCAACCCCGACAATTCCGTTGGCAGCGACTCCCAGGGCGCATCCCCATTCCGCAGCGATTCAAACAAAATTGTCAAGCGTTGACAACTCAATTGCTCGGGTGCCTCACCATCGGCATGAACCAAGACCTGATCGGAAAACGAGGCAGTGCGACGATCGAAATCAAGTACAAAAGGGCCTTGGCATGTAACCCGCACTGTTTGCGGCAAACTTTGCTGATCAAGTTCACTATCCGGCGATGCCCAATCGGACTCGACGGATACCAACTGGGGCAAATCGGGCAACCGTTTCTTGTCAGGCTGGCGAAGTAATTCCAATTGCGTCAAGTCTGCCAATTCCAGTCGCCGAATCCCATCCACATCGCTTAATCCCAGCGGTTGACGCGGCTTGGCGTTTTGTGAAACTTGCAAATCGATCAACAATTGACGACCGAACCCGCGATGGGGACCAAATGCAAACCGCACCTCTTCCATTGTGTAGACTTGCAATTCGTTGATATGCACATTGCTGGTCGTTACCTCGATAGCATCATCGGCAATATCTGAAGAAGCGGGCCGGTAGATATCGACATGACCAACCAAGCGGGCCGATTCCAATTTGGCTTTGCCACTGAACGGGTCCGGGTTTTCCCCTTGAAACTTCAATCGCGCCCCTTTCAAACATCGCAAAATCAAGGGAGCTGTCTGCGAAGCTTGCTCAACAGGGGAATCGCCATCGGTGTTAGCTCTGCCTTTAATCACCATGGTAAAAGGGATCACTTCCAGATAACCATCTTGCACCTGGATGAACTCGCGGAACATGATGATTCCTTGATCAGACACCACTAACTTACTTTGGTCGCGCTCCCAAGCATCTGCCGGTAACAGACTCCCCAATTCCTGGCGGTCAAACGAAGAAATTCTCAAATCCAATTGGGGTGGAGCGATCGGCGTCTGAACCAGCGTCGACGGGCCTTCCAAAATGGGTACCAATAATCTCTGATAGAGTATCCAACTGGTTGCCGTTGCGGCAACCAACAACAGGTAAACGGCAACTGCATTCCATCGCAGTGGGAGCTCATTCGAATTGGGATTCAGAGGTGGCAACGTAGCAAAATCCGTTTTGTTAGAGGACGCTTAAATCAACTTCTTGTTCTCAATACTCTTGAACGATTTCTGACCAGCGCCCTTGGCTCTTGAGGATCGTTTCCACCAGTTCGCGAATCGCCCCGCGGCCACCACTGGCTTTGGTAATGTAGTGGACGACGCTGCGGACTTCTGCAACCGCATCAGCGACCGTGGCGGCCAAACCAACTGCCTTTAGTAATTTTAGATCTGGCAAGTCA
>JBGTHU010000397.1:0-3455 GCA_041745975.1 Mariniblastus sp. | reverse complement strand
TCAAATCGGAAACTATCGAACAGCTTTTCAAGTGGGTGCCTCAAGAGCTTCGAGGTGGCTTGTATCGTCCTCCCAAACCTGAAGACAAGGTCGAAGGATACTTCTACGCAAGTAATGTGCGGTTAAAGCATGCTTTAAGCGATTGGGCACAACTGGAGTTTGATCGCAAGGAAACGACAATTTCAAAAGTGAGAATTTATGGATTTGCGCAGCTCAATGGCGGCGATCGATTGGATATTTTTATCGAAGATGAGAAACTAAACGATGATATCAAGGAAGCTATTTACTGTTCAAACATATTTCGGCCGTGTGTTTCCGATCTCGGCATTGGCAATAATACAGCCGCTGGAGCATGGATTTTAGGGGTCATCCAGATCAATTTTCATGGCGATCGGTTGCCAATAATAGTTGGAGTTTCTCAAGCAAACTTTAGCTTAGGAGCTTGCTACGGTCCAAGCTCTCAGTGGTTTTTTGCTCCTCGACTTGCGAATATTCTAGATAATGTCTTACAGCGAAATACTAAGGATCAAAACGGTTTGCCTTTAAAAGTAATCGATGATTTACAGGGAAAAAGATACTTTGACGAATGAACAATCCGGGTGAAACCGAGGAAATAACGTGTCAGGCCAGTGGCTGTTACAGCTTAATTTCAGGTTAGACTGATTTGAGCTCGGGGACAAAAGGTGGGCCGGAACATCATTTACAATTGTGGCAAAGTGAGCGGACGATGGCCCGACTGTTGTTGATAATTTCTACCATCGTTTTGGTTGTATTAGGTGTGCTTGGCGGCGGGTTTGTCGGCAATGCAATTGGCATGATGGTCTTCGCTCAAGGGGGGAAAGGGTTTAGCTCAAGTGAGCGTTGGCTGTGCCTGTATGGTTTGGGTGGTGTCACGGGTGGCATTATTGCCGGTAGAATCGTGCTGACGAAATGGTGGCCGCGAACTGCGATTGACAGAATCAGGACCTTGGATGGTCATCAGACGCCTCGTCATATGAAGGTCATCAATTGTGCCATCGTCGCTGTTACCTGTGCAGCAGCCGCTGATAGTCTCTTGTTACTTGTTCAAAGAATGCACTGGATGTTGCCGGGGACAGTTGCGAGTGGACCTTATGTGGTCACATGGAATCCCGAATGGTACTTCTTCACGCTGGCGATTACCGTTGGCGTTGCCGGGACAATTGTTGGATCACCGCTGAAAGCTGTTCGCGAAACGATCGCTCTCGGTTTAGTCGCAACCGTTGTAATCATCATCGTTCCATTGTTACTGATGGATATAGAACGGGCATCGGCTCGCAATGGCGGTACACGACTTGTGTCATACATTATTCTGTCTACCATTGGTTTTGCGGTTTCATTACGCGGTATTGCCGCGAGGTCGCTTTTTGGATGGTGGACATTGTGGTCATCGTTATCGTGGATTGTTGTTAGATCAACAGAATTGTTCTGGCGTCCATCGAGTTGGTTGTAATACCAGCGCAGGGTGCCACCCGACTATTGGCTGTCTTGAATCATCTCTTCGGCCACACGAAAGTCCAAAGTGGCCCAATAAGTAGAATGTCGCCTGATGACGCAGCCGAGAACTGAACTGCGTCAACGAATTCAACAAGGAGATAACGGCTTCGAAACATAAGGAAAAACCGCGACAGTGCCATTCGTGGCTGGCACTTTTTTTGTTGAACGGTTTTGATTCAATTTACTGGCGCTGCGCGCTCGTGTTTCATGCCACTACATTGCTCAAACTCAAATTAAAATCAGGCCACCACGCACACAGTAAATCAACCTGACAGATACCAAGTTTTTCCTGTCACAAAAAACCGTTGTCCTACTCTCAAAAACAAAAAACAAGGTCTGACCTCGCCGGTCTGAAAGGGCCAATCAAGACCGACCAGTTAGGGCGTCGAAGCCAACGTCTCATCGGTGAAAAGGCGGAGGTTGTTATCAACCCTGACACGAAGAGGATCGTGTCTGTTAATCCAACCTCAACGAAGAAAGCAGAACGACTTCTCCGTCAACAGGGAGGGAACCAATGATTGTTTCCCTCTCCAAAGCAGAGTTCGATCTGCTAAGCAACGGCGGATTTCTTCCGCCTGCTCTAGCTCACAGCGTAAGTCAAGCCGAAATCGTCAATAATGTTTATGTCCTTTCTCTCGATGAAGATGAAGCGGATGAAATACGTGATTGCTGTGGAGATCATTTACAGGAAGTAGGATTTGATGGGAATACAAACCGACCGAATCGGGTGCGTTACTGGAGGCAATGATTGACAAATTCTTTGTTGGCTAATCGCGTCCCTTTTGTCTTGCTCCTCAGCCTCCTTTCGGTGGTCTGGGCGGAGTCTGTCGGCACAGGCGATTTACTACTTGCCCCAATTCGAGGAGCCGACGATGCAATGGAAGCATTTATTCGTACGGCCAAAGGTAATGAAGTCAAAATTGATCTACGCCACGTTTTTCTTGGGGACGTAAGTAAAAGCGGGAAAAATGTCGTTGGATTCCACCACATAAGCGGCGTAAATCCGGATCGGGCCAAAATTCTCTCTAAAGGAGTTCTGGACAAGAACCGTTTGTACGAGGCGAAGGTTCAGATTTTCAACAAACTAAAAAACAAGTGGCAAACGAAAACGTCGACTTTCTTCCCTGATTCATGGACTCGGTCTAAGACACTGAGCGAAATCAGTCGGGTTCCCGGGGTCAGACCTTCGGGTTCCCGGGGTCAGACCTTGTTTTTTGTTTTCTTGGTTCCCGGGGTCAGACCTTGTTTTTTGTTTTTGAGGTTTGAGGGTAGGACAGCGAGGGGCAAACGGGGACAGGTCCGTTTACCGCTTCTACCAGCTTATTTCTTTTTCGGTCGACCTGGATTTCGAAGAGCGCGACTTCTGGGGTCAGAATTATTTTTCGGTTTTCAGGATGTTAGACTCGCGTCTTTCAATCACATCATCACAAAAACGTGGGAGTCTGAAATACCGAAGAAGTCGCGCGTTCAGTTTCCGGGAGCCATTGATAATGTTGTCGCTCGGGGCGATGGACGCCCGTTGCTGTTTCATGATCAAGGACTCTATGAACGACTGATCAAGGGGAACGACTGAACAGGGGATTGGCCGATGAAGTTCTTCGCTCGGGAATCATTTGTACGTTTCTGCGCGTCAGCACCGGGCAGAGAGGTTGTCGCTGTTGTGCCGCCAACTCACCTCGACAACGCTAGCCCGCATTTCTCACAACGATGGCTTTTGGGTTGGCGATCGCTCGATTGTTGGGCAAATGTCAGTGTTGTGGGCAACGGTGCGTTCAGGTCAAAGTGTCGGCCTGAGGACAGGCCGACCTACTGTAGCTGCCGCTGTCCCCAGCGGCAGATGGCCCCTCTCGACGCTTTCCATGTGAGAAATGCGGGCTAGCGTTGTCGAGGTGAGTTGGCGGCACAACAGCGACAACCTCTCTGCCCGGTGCTGACGCGCA
>JBGTHU010000396.1:0-2336 GCA_041745975.1 Mariniblastus sp. | reverse complement strand
ACCAACCCATCGCTGCGAAGGTCTCGCGTAAGTCGTCATTAAGCGTCGTTACGAGATTCGAACGAAGCCAAAGCGGCAGCGGCGGAAATTCGTCAGCGATGGGGTCGAAGTCATGGCTTGTCGACGTCGACAAGCTACAATCCAGGATAGTTGGCGAAGCGTTTCGCCCGCACACAGAATTGCCTGTTGGCCGTCGCTCCGAGCTCCGTACCGGCTCCCGCTCCGGCCAACCAATTTAAGTGTGCGTTTACGATAAGCGTTGGTGTTCACTCTTTAGCGTGCTTTTCGATTACAATCAAACATCGCATAAAGAATGCGGCGCGCAGGCAGCCTAAAGGCTGAACTCCAACGGACGGACGCAAGCGACGGAGGCAACCGATTTTTAATAATAGGCGTTCATCCCGTCGCTGGGTGAACGCGAATGTTGAGCCCAGTTTTGGCATTCTGGGCAAGTCCAGCTTAATTGGCTATCATGAGTGCGGTATTTTGAATCGCTAGGACGCACGAACATGGCTCAACTCAAACTAAACCTTGGACAGCAGGCGAAATTGACGATCCTCACTGGGGATTGTGCTCAACTGATACCTTCTATTGAAAAGGAGTCAATCCAGTGCTGTGTAACGTCACCCCCCTATTGGGGGCTGCGTGACTATGATCACCCCAATCAGATCGGGGCCGAGCCATCCCCGGAGCAATATGTTCAGAATCTGGTTGACGTTTTTCGGCTAGTTAGAGAGACTCTTCGATCGGAGGGAACACTTTGGTTGAACGTTGGAGATGGCTATGCTCGCAACGGAGGAACGGGAAAGTGCGGGCCGAATGCGATAGTCGGTAATACAAAAAAATTGATTCAAAAACGCAACTGTAAGGTTCCAGAAGTTTGGGGGTTGAAAGATCGCGACTTAATGGGCCTTCCATGGCGAGTTGCCTTTGCCCTTCAAGCAGATGGATGGATTCTCAGATCGAAAATTACCTGGATCAAAAAAACTGCGATGCCTGAGAGTGTAAAGAATCGTCCGACTAACGCAACTGAAGAGATATTCCTATTTGCCAAATCCCCGGCATATTACTACAACTCGAAAGCCGTGCGCCAAGACACAGGAGCTAATCTGCGCAATTATTGGATACTTGGGCCAGACCCAAGCAATCATGGGCATCCTGCCGCATTTCCTCGTGAGCTTGCCCGACGATGTATTCTGTTGGGATCACGTGCTGGAGAGGTGGTGCTTGATCCATTCGGCGGATCAGGAACTACTGGGATTGTGGCCAACGATCTGGAACGTCACGCTGTTTTGATCGAACTTAACGAATCCTATGCTGACTGTGCTCGCGATCGAGGCTTTGATGTCAAGACGTAAGGGTTCAAGACAATTGATTCTCGAATTTTTTCTTTCCAACATCGGGAAAGTTGTTGAGTCTCGCGATATCCAAGCGGCAAGTGGCGGTGCTGTCGAATGGGCTCGTCGAGTGCGAGAACTGCGGAACGAAGAAGGTTATCAGATACTTTCGCACAAAGACCGCGCCGATCTAAAACCAAATCAATACCTTTTGGAAACTGACAAACGGTTGCCTGCGTTCAAACGAAACATATCCAAAGAAACTCGTGCGTGGGTATTAGAAAGGAATGGTTACACCTGTCAAATGTGCGGTGCAGCGGCAGGTGATATTGATCCCATCGTTCCGAATCGCACCGTTCGGTTAACAATGGGACACATAATCGACAAGTCAAAAGGCGGAGATGATTCTCCAAATAATCTTCGCGCTGTGTGTATGAGCTGCAACGAAGGACTGGCGAATACTGGACTTCCAAAACCTGATCGAATTCATTTGTTGGCTCAAGTGCGCCGTGCAACATTAGACGATCAGAAAGCATTGCTCGATTGGCTCCTCAAGAAATTTGGCACCAAAAACCAAGCCGATAACCGGTGAAAATGGCAGAACAATGCGATGCAGACGGAGCGGCGCCGTTCTGTCGCAAACCCCTTGCTGATCTGAATGTGGTACTGGAATCAAGAAAACTTCGAAGGACTCAAAGCGATAGCCAACTCGTTATACGACGAGCCGAAGTGGTCCGATCTAGCAGACTACTGCCGTTTGCGCGAACAGGGCCTTCGCAAAGCCGCCCTAAAATCAATCGACCGTCTAATTGGACAGCGCCACTTTATGTGAGCCCCAAGGTGCTAGCCGCGGGTTTTGCCACGTCAGTCGGCGGCTAGCGCCCAATACCGCTAAATCGAGATATGAAAAAATCGCATTTCCCCGCATGATTGTGTTCCCTAAACCCAATCCCGCAAAGGAAATGCGACATGGACGCTGCAACGACTGCCCCAGACAAT
>JBGTHU010000395.1:0-3043 GCA_041745975.1 Mariniblastus sp. | reverse complement strand
TCGGACTGTATGTGGCATTGGGCTGGAACATGCCCTCCTCTCCAGCCCTGGTAACCGCGTGCGGCTTGTTGCCTTTTGCGATGTTTTATTCGATCACCAGCTATATGCTGGGGAACTACTTGACGGTGTTCATTGTCCTTTCAGTGGCCTATGGATTTGCATGTCTGGCGATGATGGTTCCCCGATTAAGTGAGTTCCTGGTAGCATCTGATCGGGTCAAAGGTGGCGATACTGATTAACATAAAGACCATCAATCGTTTATTTATCTCGCGTTTTCAAATCTTAATTTTAATTTTTAGCAATGCAAAAAATATTGTTTAATGGCAATTGGGTCGATGCCCAAGCCAATGGTAGTTTTCAAGCCGAAAATCCCGCAACCACCGAGTTGCTGCCGGAGCATTATCCGATCAGTTCGTGGGGGGACATCGATCGAGCACTTGCGGCAGCCGATACGGCGTTTGAACACTTGTTGGAGATGCCGCGGGAACGGATTGCGGCATTTTTAGAAGACTACGCCGAACGCATTGAGGCTCGATCAGCCGAAATTTGTCAATTGGCCAATCAGGAAACGGCGCTTCCGGTCGAGCCGCGTTTGGCTTCGGTGGAGCTTCCTCGCACTACCAACCAACTTCGCCAGGCTGCGGCGGCCTGCCGCGACCAAGGATGGAGTCTGCCGACGATTGATCGACAGATTAATGTCCGCTCTTACCATTCCGCCATTGGGCCGATTGCCGTTTTGGGGCCTAATAATTTTCCGCTGGCCTACAATGGGATTTGCGGCGGTGATTTTGCTTCGGCGATTGCAGCGGGAAATCCGGTGATTGCGAAGGCCCACCCATTGCATCCGGGAACCAGTCGCCTGTTGGCCGAAGAGGTTTTGGCGGCGTTGCGGCATGCCGATCTGCCGGCCGCCACCGTGCAAATGTTGTACGCGATCGATTATTCCGATGGTGAACGAATGATCCGTGATCATCGCTTGGCAGGCGTGGGATTCACCGGAAGTCGTCAAGCCGGGTTGAAGATCAAGGCTGCCGCCGATTGGGCAGGTAAACCGGTCTATTTAGAGATGTCGTCCATCAATCCGGTTTTTATTTTACCCGCTGCGTTACAAGAACGGGGTGATGATATTTGTGAAGAGTTGAAAACGAGTTGCTTGATGGCGGCGGGGCAATTCTGCACCAGTCCCGGTTTGATTGGCATTGTTGAAAGCGATTTGGCGGAGCGGTTTGTCAGTCAATTAAAAGAAAAATTTAATGCTGCTCCCGTGGGAACGTTATTGGCCAAGTCGGGACAATTGGGGCTGGCCGCTGCCATCGATAAACTGCAGTCACTCGGAGCTGAAGTGGTTTGCGGTGGCACCTCCGGTGGGGGGAACGGGTATAGCTATGCCAACACCCTGATGCAGGTCAGTGGCGATCAGTTTCTTGACCAACCCGACGATTTGCAAACCGAAGCGTTTGGAAATGCTACATTGGTGGTTCGACTGGATTCGGCCGAGCAAGGTGTGGACGTGGCCAGGTTATTGGAAGGAAATTTGACCGGTTCAATTTACTCGTCCAATGTCGGGGCAGATGATGCGGCTTATGCTCCATTGGCGAAAGTTTTGCGACAAAAGGTAGGTCGCTTGCTTAATGATAAAATGCCGACGGGTGTCGCTGTCGCAGCGGCAATGAATCATGGCGGCCCCTTCCCAGCCACCGGACATCCGGGGTTCACAGCCGTTGGTTTCCCCGGTTCGCTGCGACGTTTTTCGATGCTGCAATGCTTTGACAACGTTCGCGAAGAACGCTTGCCTGAAATTCTGCGAGATCCGAATCCGACGGGAATCGTAAGGATGATAGACAATCAGTGGACGACAGAGAGCGTTTGAGGCATGGCAGCATGGGAAATTAATTTTGATGGCCTGGTCGGTCCAACCCACAATTATGCCGGGCTCTCGTTTGGGAATCTGGCCTCGGCGGAGCATCGCAATCAGTCCTCCCATCCCCGGCAAGCTGCCTTGCAAGGGTTAAAAAAAATGCGCGTTATGAAAAAGTTGGGGTTACAACAAGCGGTTTTACCGCCGATGCCTCGTCCCGGACTTTCTTTCTTGCGGGGGATGGGGGTTGGCGGACGGACCGCAATCGAATTGGTTGAGAATGCTTGGAAGGATTCACCGGAACTGGTGGCAAATGCTTTCAGTGCTGCCAATATGTGGACAGCCAATGCCGCCACCGTTTCCCCTTCAGCCGATTCGATCGATCGGCGTACGCATATCAGCCCCGCTAACCTCGCGTCGACTCTCCACCGTGGTCAAGAAGCGGAATTTACAACCGAGATTCTGCGACAGGTGTTTCATGGTGATCGCTTCCTGGTACACGACCCTCTTTTCAAAAATGTCGCTTTAACCGATGAAGGTGCGGCCAATCATACGCGACTGACTGCAAGTCATGACCAAGCTGGATTGGAGTTGTTTGTTTACGGAACCGATCCTTGCGATCCTCAGTCCAACCAACCAACACACTTCCCAGCTCGACAGACGAAGCTGGCCAGTCAAGCCATCGCCCGCCGCCATCGACTTGATCCCTCGAAGACATTTTTTTGGCAGCAATCTCCCCAAGCCATCGATGCGGGAGTCTTTCACAACGATGTGATTTCCGTGGGCAATGAAAATGTGTTTTTGTGCCATGAACTGGCTTTTGTTGACCAGCCATCCTGTTTGTCTAGGTTGAAGGATGTTTTCCAACAGACGTTTGGAAATGATTTGATATTGGTCGAACTTTGCGAACAAGATCTGCCGCTGGCAGATGCTGTGGCAAGCTATTTGTTTAACAGCCAATTGGTCACACGGCCGGACGGAAAGATGACCTTGATTTGTCCCAGCGATTGCGAAAAAGTCGCCTCAGCCAAGCGAGCGATTCAGAGAATTTTGGCTGAGCCCAATCCAATTGATCAAGCGATCTTTATGGATTTGCGGCAAAGCATGAATAACGGAGGTGGCCCGGCTTGTTTAAGATTGAGGGTGGTTGTTCAAGACTACGAACTGGAACAGATCCATTCGGCC
>JBGTHU010000394.1:0-1912 GCA_041745975.1 Mariniblastus sp. | reverse complement strand
AAAATGGCAACCCCTGGGAGATTGAAAGGTCTGAAGATTCGGTTGATGTAAAGTTCTATGGTCGAGTCGAACACTACCCCACGGCAGATGGACGCTTTCAGGCCAAATGGGTCGATACCCGCGACGTAAGAGCGATTCCGTTCGACATGCCAATTCCGGGTTATCGTAATCAAACTGTCAACACGTTGCGGTTGTGGAAAGCCACTTCGACCAATGTGTTTGACTTGAATGAGTTCAATTCAGGGAGTTACACCGAAGCAGTCGCGGCAAAAAACAATGCCGAGCAAATTACGATGGTGCTGTATCCCAATGATTCAAGTGAAAATGGCAAGGAGTTACGGTTAAAGCAACAGTACTTCCTTGTATCATCCAGCTTGCAGGACGTGATCCGAGATTGGGTCAAGCACCATGGGAAAGATTTTTCAAGTTTCGCGGCCAGCAATTGCTTTCAGTTGAATGATACCCATCCGGCTTTGGCCGTCCCGGAATTGATGCGGTTGCTGATGGATGTTCATGGTTTGTCGTGGGAGTCCGCCTGGGAAATCACCACCGAATCAATGGCTTACACCAATCATACTCTATTGCCCGAAGCACTCGAGCGTTGGTCGGTCAGCCTGTTCAGTCAGCTACTGCCCAGAACGTTGGAAATCATTTACGAAATCAATCGCCGATTCATGCAGGAAATCGTTCAAAAATGGCCCGATGATACGAATAAGCATCGAGCAATGTCAATTGTGGAGGACGGGGACAATCCAAAAATTCGCATGGCCTTTTTGGCAATTGTCGGAAGTTTTTCCGTAAATGGAGTTGCCGAACTACATACCCGATTGCTGACAGGTGGATTGTTCGCCGATTTCTTTAAGATGAATCCAGAGAAGTTTAATAATAAAACCAATGGTGTTACCCCGCGTCGGTGGCTGGCTCATTGCAATCCCGGCTTGAGAGATCTGATCAACGAAGGAATTGGCGATCAGTGGGAACACGATCTGGATCAAATCACGATGTTGGCACCACTGGCCGAGGATGCCGAATTTAGAGATCGCTGGGCCCAAGTCAAAATGAAAAATAAAATGAGATTAGCTCAGTTGGTCAAACGACAAACCGGCGTCTCATTTGATATCAATGCGATTTTTGACGTGCAAGTAAAACGGATCCATGAATATAAGCGGCAATTGCTGAACGTGTTGCATGTGATTCACTTATACGACCGAATTCGACGAGGGGATACACCCAATCATGTTCCCCGTTGCGTCTTGATCGGTGGTAAGGCTGCCCCCGGATATCATATCGCCAAATTGATTATTAAATTGATCAACAATGTGGCACAAGTAGTCAACAACGATTCACAGGTCTCTCCTTGGTTGAAATTGGTATTCTTCCCCAACTATCGAGTTTCTTCGATGGAAGTTATCTGTCCCGGGACCGAACTTTCAGAACAAATTTCCACCGCCGGAAAAGAAGCATCCGGTACAGGAAACATGAAGTTCATGATGAATGGAGCGTTGACCATCGGTACGCTTGATGGTGCCAATATCGAAATCTTGGAACAGGTCGGCGAAAAGAACTTTTTCTTATTCGGCTTGGATGCCCATCAAGTCTCAGAAACCAAAGTTGATTACCGTCCGAACGAAATTATCGCTGGAGACGATGATATTCGGAACGTGATGCAATTGCTGGAGAGCGGACACTTTAATTCGCAAGAACCTGGTCTGTTTGATATTCTCACGGCAGGCCTGCGAAACCGATATGATCAATGGCTGACAATTGCGGATTTTCGAGACTATATTGATGCTCAGGCGAAAGCAGAACAGGCTTACCACAATCAGGATCTTTGGAATCGCATGAGTATTATGAATACTGCGGCGAGCGGTAAATTCTCCAGCGATCGCACGATCGGACAGTATGCCAGCGA
>JBGTHU010000393.1:0-6170 GCA_041745975.1 Mariniblastus sp. | reverse complement strand
TAATCGATAGCACTAAAGACGATACCACCTGTGAACTGTCATCTCTTCCATCGCTGACTCGAAATTGATGTGTATTAGATACACAAGATCAGGGTCTGCCGGGGAGAAAAAATCTACATTTTGCTCGGTTTATTTTTGGTTTTGAGGATGAACCAGACCTTGCAAATTAAAACTTGAGCTACTGAAAATTTGTGCACTTGAATTAAGCCCAGACAGCCAGGTCGCCTCAACGTGAGGGGATATTTTTCCTGGCTGATCTCAAAACCGCTAACGCGGCAAATGAAGCGGCCGAGATCGATGCCCGCGTTCGAGGGGCTTAAACTAATTTTTTCAGTTGTTCAAAACTCAAGGAGACGAGTCTCGATGAAAATTAAAATTGCTGCTTTTGCTCTGCTCTTAAGCGGGGCGATCTGTTGCAGCGACAGCTTCGGTAACGACCTGTTGGGACGCATGATGGGTCGCGCCGGATGTGGTTGCGACGCTGCACCAACATGTTGCGACACGCCTGCAATGGCTTGTGGCGGACGTTCATTTTCGATGAACCTGTTGGGCGGACGTGGATTTTTGGCAGGGCGTTGCGGCCGAGGAATCGGTTGCGGCACCTACGCTAATGCGGGTTGCGGTTGCGACCATGTAACTGCCAGCACCTCATGCTGCGATCCTTGCGGACGCGGTTTGTTCAATGGCCGACTTCGCGGTCGATTGAGCGGTTTATTTAACCGAGGCGGCAATGCTCATGGTTGCGACAGCGGCTGCGACAGCGGTTGCGGTGGATTCGTATCGGCCGGTTGCGGAACTGACGCTGGCTACGGATGTGCTGATCCCTGCGCATCGGGCGGACTGTTAAGCGGTCTGCGCGGTCGGACGGGAGGCTTCGGCAACGCTGGATGTTGCGATGCAGCTCCTATCGCTGCTGGTTGTGGAACCGACATAGGATGCTGTGATCCCTGCGCTTCCTCCGGATGCGGTTTGGGGTTGCGAGATCGTTTGGCTGGCCTTCGTGGTCGCTTTGGAAACCGAGGGGGTTTTGACTCCTGCGGTTGTGGAGCACCTGTAGCCGCTGGTTGCGGATGCAACGACGGCGGTTACACTAGCGCTTGCGGATGCGGATTCGGTCGTCCTTCGATTCTTGATCGTTTGCGAAGCCGGGGTGGAATGGGGATGGGTTCATGCTGCGACGCTGGTTGCGGCGGACAAGCAATTGCCGCCGGATGTGGTTGCAACGGTGGATACATTAACCAAGCCGCTCCAACTCATGCTGAGCCTGCAATGGAAGGCAACGGAATTGTTGATCCTCCATCCGGAGAGACTGGTCAGATTCGAGTTCCTCGAGTTGATCCACAAACTTTCCAAATTCGTAGCACTGGATATCGAAACTAGATAATCGGTTGCAACTTGTCAAAACATGGTAAAACAACTTGCTTCTATCTTTTGACGAAACTAATTACTGACGCAATTCCCCAAAAGGCGACTTGTTTCTTCGGAAACAGGTCGCTTTTTTGTAATCATTCGCTTTTTTGTAATCGTTCACTTTTCAAATCCACGTTCACTTTCCAATTCCTGGATCGATGAATTTAGAAATCGAATATGTAATCTCACGATTTCCTGCGATTGCACGTCAACCGCTCAAAATTGCGGAAACCGCACCGGGACTCAGTGGTGCCCGAGTTTGGAAAATCTCGATTTCATCGACAGGCGGGGCTCTCTCGCTCCATCGACCCGACGGCGTTACACTCGATCTCAAAAGGGAGCAGCCGCTCTCCATTGAGACGGTGGATGATTTCGCAAAAGTTAACGTGTCTCCCAAGGTTCAACCCGCTCTTCAAACCAAGCCTCGCCAATCTGGCAATTTTTGCTTGAGACGCTGGCCTACCGAACATCCTACTGAGGCTCAATTAGACTGGATTCATCGAGTGTTGATCGGTTGCACTCGAGAGTTGGGGGGGGTGTTGCCGCTCCCTCTTCCCACACGCGAAGGTACGACACGTCTACGTCACAATGGCCATTTATGGGAGCTAACCCCCTGGTTGCCGGGGGAGCCCGTTGCACCAGCAGCAATCGGCGAGTCTCAACTGAGCGATTTGATGCTTGTTTTGGCTCGTTTTCACCATCTCGCGGCTCGCCATGAGAACAAATTTGGCCGCTCCCCGAATCTCCTGACTCGCCTGGAACAACTCCAAGCGATAGCCCAAAATTTGGGTACGCGGGGACATTTCGGTTCAAGGGTTTTCCCGTTTTCAAAGGCATTGCCAACTGACCGCTACACAATGCAGTACACCGAGAATTTGAACGCAATGTCCAAACTCTTTCAGCAGCATGGAGCCACGTTGATTGAAAGGCTTCAATTGAGCCCGATTGCCAGCAGAAACATCGAGCAAAAACCGGGGTTGAACCCAATCGCACCGACTGAACTAAAATGGCAATGGCCTGACAAGCTGTTACTGACTCCCATTATCAGAGACTTGCGGATAGATCATGTTTTTTTTCAGGGAGATCATGTGAGCGGCTTAATCGATTTTGGCGCGATGAAGATCGACCACCGCAGCTTCGATCTGGCCCGCCTGCTGGGTAGCTGTTTCGATATTTATGCAGACCTGAATGGTGATGGCATGGAATTGGCCAGGTGGCAACATGCGATGGCAATCTACAATTCAATGACGGAGCTACCTCCGCTATCGGCAACTGAGCAATGGCTAGCCATTTGGGCTGATCAGGTCGCAGTGGTGTTGGGCAGTTGGAATTGGTTGGATTGGTTACAGGGCAATCAAATTGAATTTGCAAATAAACAATTGGTGGCGTTGCGTGTCGACTTTCATCGTCGACGGCTTGATAATTTGATCAATGCTGCAACACTATAGTTATCGGTTTTCGGGAATGTTGGGAGGTCGAGGCTCCCGCCGAAACAACCACCACTCAACGATTTGTGTTTTGAAAATGAATCTTGGCCAGCTCGCTTGGAAAAGTTTAATCTACTATTGGCGGAATAATCTGGCGGTGGCAGCGGGAATTTGTGCTGCCACAGCGGTCTTGACTGGGGCGTTGATCGTCGGCGATAGCATGCGTGGTAGTTTGCTGCGGTTGACGACTGAACGTTTAGGAAAGATCGACGAACTGATTGTTGCCGAAGGTTTTTTTTCCGTCCAGCTAGTCGAACAAATTAAAGCATTGCCGGAGTTTAATCGGCACTACGACGATGCCCAGCCATTGATGCTGTTCCCCTCGGTTTCCGTCGAATCTCGTTTGGAATCATCCCAAACGGGAACAACGCCAACTGGAACTGGATTAGTCAGGGCCAATCAGAGGAGGGCCAGCGAAGTTGCGTTGATGGGCGTGACCAACGATTTTAGCAGACTGAGCCAAGACAAAGGATGGAAGATCAGCTCACTATCTGGGTCTCAAGTCATTATCAATCAGGCTCTGGCCGATCAGTTGAATATTTCACTGGAGGAGGTCAGTCAAGGAACGGCTCGGTTGACAATTCGCGTGCCCAAACAAAGTTTGTTGCCGGGAGACAGCCCGATGAGTAAGCAAGACGACTTAGTGGAAAGCTTGGTTGATTTACAACTCGTGCAGATTGTTCCTAATAGTGGCTTGGGACGATTCTCGTTACATCCGTCGCAAGCCGATCCGTTGAATGTCTATCTCGCGCTGGATTTTTTACAGGAGGCGTTGGAGCCGACTGTCTTGAAGCACAAAACGGACAACCAACAAGCGAATGTGATCCTGTTGGCGGGTGCAGGGGGAAGGGTACCAGGAGAGGGAATTGGCGCCTCACTGCTTCGTGCCAGCCGTCCCAGCTTGGATGATTTCGGCCTTTCGTTACGCCGAGTATCACGCGATTTCGAGGCTGGGGCCCGTTCGAAAAAGGGGCAAATCCGCTCCGGCGATTCGCCTGCAAAAGATCAGCCCCCTTTTCGAACTGAGTTAAAGGATCAAGATCCGACAGACCAGGCCGTTCGAGATATCATTTTTGACTACTGGAGCTTGTCGACTGACCGTTTAGTGTTCACTGATTCTGCCTCTGACATTATCCAAGCAACGTTTCCCGAGGCGAAACCTGTATTCACCTATTTGATCAACGATCTTCGCATGAATTCGGTGCATGCCTCAGGAGATCGATCGCCCGCCAACGGGATCCCGTTTTCGATGGTGTCTGCGATCGACTTTGATACGAATTTTTCACCCATTTCAGCCGTTTCCGGGGAACCGATTCCTCCCTTACAGGCTGATCAAATCGTTTTGGTCGAATGGGCTGCCAACGATTTGGAATTATCGCTTAATGATCGGTTGACATTAACGTTTTTCGAACCTGAAACGACCCATGGCCAGCAGGTCGAACAGAGCCGAGAGTTCACTTTGATCGATATCGCTGAATTAACCGAACCGGTCGAGAGCTATTCCGTGCCGCGGCGCGGGCCGATCCGGCCCTCACAGTTTGATCAGCGACCGCAGATCACCAACGACCCCGATTTGACCCCCGAGGTGCCTGGCATCACCGATGCGGAATCAATCGATCGCTGGGATTTGCCGTTTGAAACGGCCAGTCGTATCCGCTCTCAAGACGATCAGTATTGGAACGATCATCGGACAACACCCAAAGGATTTGTTGGCCTGCAGGCGGGACAAGAATTGTGGGACAGTCGTTATGGCAAGGTTACCAATTTCCGTATTCAACGATCATCGTTTGATGAAGAATCGGTCGATCAAGAACGTCAGTTGATCTTGGAGCGACTAACCCCCCAATTGACGGAACATGCCGGCCAATTCGGTTTTCAACTGATGCCAATAAAACGCCGTGGCTTGACCGCGGCGACGGGTTCCACGCCCTTTGATATTTTATTTTTGGCCTTGAGCATGTTCGTGATCGGCTCGGCGTTGATCCTGGTAGCGTTGTTGTTTCGATTGGCGTTTCAACAGCGTGCCAGCGAAGTTGGTTGCCTGAGTGCCACTGGTTTTTCGATGGGGCGAATTCGACAGGTTTGGTTCTTGGAAATGAGCTTGGTATCGCTGTTGGGAGGAATGGGGGGGATTGTGATTGGCATTGGTTACGCCAGTCTTCTGATTTTGGGACTATCAACTTGGTGGGTGGGTGCGATTTCACGTCCGTTTTTACAACTGGAATTGACGCCGATCACATTGATTGTCGGCTTGATCAGTGGTTCGGTTATCGGCATCATTACCATTGCTTGGTCGTTGAGAACGGCACTCCGCTGCAGCCCTCGGCAGTTACTAAGTGGCCAAAGTGAAAGTGAACCCTCAGCCGTAGCCAAACCTTTGCAGGGTCAAAATTCGTCTCGGCGACAGTTGTTAAGCCAACATTCGATCTTCATCGCGACCCTGTTTACGATGGCCCTGGGTTTGACCTGGTTGGCCGTTGGCTTGAGTGGCGAATCTCAAGCCGGTGCGTTTATGGGGGCTGGTTTCTTGGTGCTGATTGCCGGCTTAATGGCAGTGCATCGAACGCTAAAGCATCAACCGAAAAAATCAGCCGAAATGGGGATCGACATCAGCGTTGCGAAACTTGCTTGGACAAACTCTCGCCGTAATCCGTTGCGCAGCACGTTGACCATTGGCCTGGTCGCGGTAGCCAGTTTCTTGATTGCTGCGGTCAGCTCATTTCGCTTAAGTCCAACCGTACAAGGGACCGCTGGATTTGATTGGGTCGCTCGTAGCAGCCAACCAATCCAGGTTGATCTTTCGACGGCATCCGGTCGTGAAAAGGCACTGGGAAGTGAAGTCGAAATGGATGCCGATACAACCGTGATCCCGTTGCGATTGCAGGCGGGAGAGGATGCCAGTTGTAACAACCTGTTCCAATCGACTCAACCACAAATATTGGGGATTCCCAATCAAATGGTTGAACATTTCAATCCAACAGGGGTAGGTTCTGCGTCACCATTCGCTTGGGCCGGTTCACTGGCTCAAACCGAGCAAGAGAAACAGAATCCTTGGAATTTATTGTCCACCAGATCCATCGCCAATGGCATCGCCAATGGCACCGCCAATGGCACCGCCGACGATCCAATTCCCGCAGTCATTGATAAAAATACTGCCAACTACAGCCTGAAGATTTACCAGCTGGGGGCTTTGTTTCCCGTACCGTATGACGACGGCAGAATCATTCACTTCAAAGTAGTTGGATTCTTAAACAATACGGTTTTACAAGGTAG
>JBGTHU010000392.1:0-3423 GCA_041745975.1 Mariniblastus sp. | reverse complement strand
CTGGGCTTGCAGAACCAAGTCACTGTTCTTGAAAAAGATTATCGCGACCTTAAAGGCAAGTACGATAAGATCGTTTCTGTGGAAATGATCGAGGCAGTGGGAGACCAATTTTATCCCGTCTTTTTTGACAAATGTAATCGCTTGTTGAACGATGACGGGATGATGTTGTTACAAGCCATTACGATCGTCGACCAACGCTATCGGCAACACCTCAACAGTGTTGATTTCATTTGCAAGTATATTTTTCCAGGAGGCAGTTTACCCAGCATCACGCGACTGACTCAAGTCGCGGCGGACACGGCGGCGATGCGATTAATTCACTTTCACGATTTTGCTCCTCACTATGCCGAAACCTTGCGCCGCTGGCGTTCCCAATTCTGGAAAGAGATTGATGCCGTCAAAGCACTCGGCTATGATCACCGCTTTATTCGTATGTGGGATTATTATTTAGCGTATTGTGAATGTGGATTTGATGAACGGCAAATCAACGTTTCTCATTTGCTGTTTGCTAAACGGGCTTGCCGCCACGATCCGGAAAAGGTACTTTTCCCTCCCTTTAATTTGGATAACTCGCGATCCTTTGATACGTCCATTTCAAAGAATCTTGATTCGATTGGTGAACGGAAGCATTCGGTCGGTTTACAAAATCGTGAAATCGAATCATTTGCTGACCAATCGTGTTGTGCCAGACAATCTGAACGGCAAACCGGCCTTAACTTGAGCAACCGATCATGATCATTCTCCAAATTCTTGGTTTGTTATTGATCGGTTGGTTGTTGGCCGCCGGATTAATGGTTTTTATGTTTCAGTTGCAACGGAAAGTGGGTGACGCAGGGATCGTTGATATTTCCTGGTCATTGGGGGTGGCTGGCGTGGCAGCTTGTTATGCGATGCTGGCCGCCGATGAAATGGTAAGAGTGATCGTCGTGATGGGGTTGGTGATCGCCTGGGCGTTGCGGTTGTCATTGCATGTCTGGTATCGCTTTCGGCACCTGCCACCCGATGGCCGTTATGAGAAACTGGCCGAACATTGGGGGAGCCAGGCACGAGCGAGAATGTTCCGTTTCTATCAGATGCAGGCGCTGGGAATTGTGATCTTTTCCATGCCAATTTTAGTTGCCCTGCTAAATCCTGAACCTTTGTCATGGATTGGCTATTGCGGGCTGGTTGTCGGACTAATTGGTGTCATTGGCGAATCGATAGCGGATTGGCAGTTGAATCGCTTTCGGCGGAACCCAGCGAATCGAGGCGAAGTTTGCCAAAGTGGTTTGTGGCGTTTTTCCAGGCATCCTAATTATTTTTTTGAATGGCTGCACTGGTGGGGGTATGTGGGATTGGCAATTACTTGGATGCCGTGGGGTTTGCTAAGTTTAATTGGGCCTCTGGCGATGTGGTATTTCTTGACCCAAGTCACTGGCATTCCTCAAACCGAAGCGCAAGCGATTCGCAGTCGGGGTGATAAATATCGCGAATATCAACGATCGACTAACGCATTTTTCCCTTGGTTTCCCCACCCACCAAAGAATGAACAGTCTCTCTGAAAAACGATAAGGTGACATGAAATTAGTATCCCAAACTATTATTCGGCCGACGATAGAACTGATGGAACGTGGCTTGGTTCCCGAGTTTATCATGCGAAAGGGAATTCGCAGACTGTTGCGACAACGTCTTGAGACGTTGCATCAATCCTGGCTGGAATCCAATTTGTCGCTGGACGAATTCAATGATTGTTTTTTGAGCGCTGCATGGGAAGCTCCGCTGGCGATCGCGACCGATAAAGCCAATGAACAACACTACGAAGTCCCAGCTTCGTTTTTTGACTTGGTGTTGGGACCGCGGAGAAAGTACAGCAGTTGTTACTTCGATTCATTCAACGACGATTTGGCTGCAGCCGAAGAAACCAGCCTGCGGATGACTTGCCAAAATGCCCAAATCGAAAATGGGATGGATGTTTTAGAACTTGGTTGTGGCTGGGGATCGCTGACGCTGTGGATGGCTGAACACTTTCCTGATTCCAACATCGTGGCGTTGTCCAATAGCCGCTCTCAGCGAGAGTTCATTCTCCGACAAGCCTCGGAAAAAGGGCTTGATTCGCGATTGGAAGTCATCACTTGCGATATTAAAAATTTTCAGACCGAACGCCGTTTTGATCGAATCGTTTCCGTGGAGATGTTTGAGCATGTCCGCAATCATCGCCAATTATTGGATCAGGGAGTCGCCCATTGGCTGCGTCCGAATGGCAAACTGTTAGTACATATTTTTTGTCATCGCTCCTATTGTTATCCGTTTGAGACCGAAGGGGCATCGAATTGGATGGGAAAATACTTTTTTACCGGTGGTATGATGCCCGATCAACGCCTTTTGTCACGCGCCTCAACCAAATTGCATGTCGATCAGTCCTGGATCTGGAATGGGCGGCACTATGAACGAACTTGTAATTTATGGGCTGCCAATTTGGATCGACACGCTGCCGAAGTCCGAGCGATTTTTCGTGATGTTTATGGTAGCGGTCAAGAAACTCGATGGTTTTATCGCTGGAAGTTGTTTTTCCTGGCTTGTGCCGAACTTTTTGGGACGTCTCAAGGAGACGAGTGGTTTGTACAACACACGCGCCTGGCCCATCGCAATGACTGAATCAAATCATCTCTTGTGACAATATTGCTTCAACATTACGATAAAGCGTTTTGATAAAGCGTTTTCTTCCGTAGGGGTTACTAAACTGTCAGGCTTTGTCACAAAAAGGGATCCAAATGCTGACCAGTCGTCGTGATGTTTTGAAGGTTGCTGGGTTGATTTCCTATGGGGTTGCCACCGGGGTTGGGTTTCCTTGGTCGTCCGCTCGGCAACAACACCGGTGTGTGATCATCGGTGCGGGGTTGGCCGGTTTGTCGGCTGCCTTTACCCTGCAACGAGCGGGATGGGAGGTCACCATCATCGAAGCTCGGAACCGAATTGGTGGCCGCGTCTTTACCTACTCGTTGCCTGAAAATCCTCAGTTGCAGTGTGAGTTGGGGGCCGAGTGGGTTGGTGAAAGTCACCATCGCTTGCAGGCCTATTGCCATGATTTTCAGTTGCCTCTGCAAAAGCATCAATTCGCGGACCATCTTCTGCTCAATGGGCAAGTGTCGCGCCCCGATGGCTGGGGATATTCGCCGCAAGCCAATGCCGCTTGGGAAAAACTGCTGGACGAATACCTGGGATACAGCGATCAGCAAAAACAAGAGCTCGATCGAATTGATTGGTGGACTTTTCTGGAGGATCGCGGCTTTCTGCGGAGTGACTTGGTGGTGAGAGAACTGGCCGACAGTACCGACTTTGGCGAATCGATACGTCATGTCTCAGCCTATGCCGCATTGGCTGAATACGCCGAGTCGAGCGAAAATAACGAAATGGATTATAAATTGGCCGGTGGCAATTCTCGAT
>JBGTHU010000391.1:0-2053 GCA_041745975.1 Mariniblastus sp. | reverse complement strand
ATTTTTACGCTGATCGCGGGTTTGTTGTTGTTCACGGCGATCGCCAAGTTGTCGATGTTGCTAACGGATTCGTTTGCCGATGTCCGAGTCGGCATCTCCAAAGAGATTCTTTGGTTCAGTGTGCTGTTTGAATTTGTCTTGGCGTTTCTGAATCTTCGCTTGAAAGATACCAACGTGCTGGCATTTATCAACACGGTCGTCTTCACCAGCTTTGGCCTCTTCGCGGGCACGCGCCGGCTGCTGGGGTATGGGTCGTGTGGTTGTTCCGGGAATCTGGAACTCCCCGCTTGGGTCTTTATCTCAATCGATGCGGCGATTGTCGCTTGGTTGATGAGAACGCAAGTCACTCGCGGCCGAGTGCTGGCTGGGTTTAATCATTTGATAGGATCGTGGAATGAGTTGTCGCCTGAAGATCGCGGACGCTGGGCGGGTGGAGCGATGATGGTTGGCTTGATTTTCGGAATGCAGTTGCCAATCACGGCACCGCTGCGAGCGATGATGTTTGGGGAAGATGTAATTCAGGCGATCGTCAAAATCGACGATGATCTGGTGCTCGATCAACAACAAACGGGTCAAGTCGAATTGGTCAATCAATCATTTAAGCCCGCTAAAATCGTCGGTTTGGCCAGTTCCTGTCGTTGTTTTGATATCGAGGAAGACCCACTCTCACAAATCATCCCGGCCAATGGTCGTTTAACGCTACCCTTGGTCAACAAACCGAACAAGCTCGGCCCGCTCCATCAGCGAGTCGAATTGTATCTCGATCACCCGAAACAGTTTCGGGTGCATGTTTCCGTTGTTTCTTCCGTTAAAGGAGAGTAAGATGTTAAAAGGTTTTTGGTTGAATTTTTTTATGGTACCACTTTTGGCATGTGGTTGTTATCTTGCTGTTGTAGTTGCTATAAACCGTAATTTCATTGAGAAAACGATTTGGTTTCCGATCAATGTAACTTCCGATTGGTTGGAAACCTTTTCTAAATTTAACAAGGATTTGTGGAATGCATTGTTACAAAATCATGCTAATTTTTTTTTGTCTTTGTTTTTGCTCGCAATTGAGGGCAATCGATGATCGTATTCGATTACAGAACGCGATACGAGCAATTGAAACGGAACTACAGTTAGGGTATCCGTGTACCGTTGAATTTGCTAAGGCATATAACACTGAGCAAGGTCAAGTATCCCTGAAAATCACACATTTTAACGATAAAGGTGACTTTTGGATGAAGAGAGTGGCACCGATGACATTACTCAACATCTCAAAACCGAACAGTATTGTCATCAATCCAGGGGATGAAAAACAATTAATTTTAGGCAACCCGCGTTACTCTGCATTGGTGAGAGAACTCGACAATGCTTCTACCGAGTATATGCTTCAATCGGTGTCTAAAATTGAAGGAAACCAATTCGAACGTCTGCATCCGATTAAACCGTTTATTGCCGTAAGCTTGCCGGAAATTCGTTTTTCGGATCTGTTACAGCAACCAGGGGCTATTGTAACAAAAGCCCCTGGCACTGATAACATTTTGGTTTTGACTTGGGAAGGGGTACCGTTTTGGAAAGTTGAACCCTCTCAAAAATCTCTTTTAATCCGTGGCGAGTTTGTCTTCGATTTATCAATTAATAGGTGTGTTAAAAGCTCTTGGAATTTAGCAGGCGTCAAAACTCCCGATTACAAATCTTTTGAATACGATAATAAGGGCGTACCGAAAAGGATGATTGTCAATTCATTTGTTAATGATCAAAATTTTATAACGCTATATGACATAATTTCCATCGATCATAAAACGGCTATTGGTCCAAAAGAAAAAGTATGCTATTTGAGTTATTATGGTTTGCCGGAACCCTCTTTCCCTGGAGATTCAAAGCCATCTTGGAATTGGGGAATTGGATTATATGGAACGATTGCTTGCATTGTTTTTTTGTTTGCCTCATACTTCATACTCAAAAAACGATATGCTTTTGTTTAACTTGTCTAGGTATGTATGTAAATTTTTTACTAATTCCCATTGTCATTGGTCGGAGGTCTCGTTCCCAGGCAGAGCCCTCAGCGTTA
>JBGTHU010000390.1:0-2790 GCA_041745975.1 Mariniblastus sp. | reverse complement strand
AAAATCAAGTGCCGCGACCCCTGCCCATTGAGCCGGTTGAGGGGCACAGACAAAGGTAAACTGTTGGACCTTGAGCATCGTTTCAATGATTTGAGACGGCCCATGAACATAGCCGACTCGCAATCCGGTCATGGCGTAGGTTTTGGAAAAGCCATCGATCACAATCGTATCGGGATTGTAAGTCGCCGGTGAAAGGTGGGGGTGATCATAAGTGAAACGGCTGTAAATTTCATCGGACACCAGACAGATATTATGCTTGGCGGCGATCTGGGCCACACCGCGAATTTCCGCTTCGCTGGCGCAAACTCCCGTCGGATTGGATGGGCTGTTAAAAATGATCATCTTGGTGCGCGGTGTGATGGCGGATTCCAATCGATCCAAGTCGACCTTGAAGTCGGGATAGCTGCTGATCTTGACGCTGACTCCACCTGCCAGTTCAATCAAAGCTGGATACATCACAAAAAAGGGATCAAAGTAAATCACTTCATCGCCAGGATTGATGAGGGCCATCATGGCTAAATTCAATCCACCACTGGTGCCCGAACAGACGAAAACTTGTCGATCATCATGCAGTAATTCTTGATCAATGGCAACTTGCAATTTCTCGCGTAACGGCGCGACACCCTGCGTTGGCGCGTAACCGTTTTTGCCTTGATGGATCGCTTCAATCAATGCTTGTTTGATCGGTGGCGGGACATCGAAGTCGGGTTGGCCGATCGACAAGTTGATCGGATTTTTGAATTTGCCCGCCAGATCAAACATTTTGCGAATGCCGCTGGAGTCAAAATTGTTGGTGCGGTTGGCTATCCAGTCGTTATAATCAGACATGTTTGATGGCTTTTCTAATGGCCCTTCGGCTCGTTTTGGTCAGTTGAGGCAAAAATCAATCCAGCCAGCGAGTTGGTAATTTGAGAAACCAAACTCCGGCATCATGATTTCTAAAATATTTATTCGTGGCGGCAGTCGCAATAAAACACGATTATAGCGGGTTTCAGGTCCTGGTTCGACCGGGGATGCCGGAAATGCGCTAGGCATTTGGCCGTTGCCGGTTGAGCAAACCGGTCGGGGAATTTAGAATTCACGGTTGGCCTATTTTGTAACCGTTTACGGGTAGGAAAAAATTTCCCGGTGAGAGGTTACCCTGTTTTTTTGGAATTCAAACGTTATGAGCGAGCTTTTTCACGAGTGCGGAATTGCAGCGATTTATCAATTACCGGGACAACCGGTCAGCAAACTGGTGCCCGATCGTGACGCCAATCTTGCTTCCTCCCTAATCCGGCGGATGTTGCTGGACATGCAAAATCGTGGCCAACTGTCGGCGGGGATTTCTCGCTTTCATCCCAACGCGGTCAATGGCCAATTGTTGGATACGTTTCGAGACCTCGGCAGTGTCCAAGAAGTCTTTCGCTTGGCCCATTCCGCCAAAGCTGAAAATTTAATGCGTCGCTACAGCGGCCCGGCGGCGATCGGGCACGTTCGTTATGCGACCTGCGGCAAGGACGATCGCAGTTATGCGCAACCGTTTGAAAACCACCATTTCGATCGTCGCAAATGGTTCGCGTTTGCCTTCAATGGGCAATTGGCTAACTACCGAGAACTGGCTGATTCGATTTTGGCGGAACCGAACAACCATCTTGTTCGGCATACCGACACCGAAGTCTTAATGCATGAGATCAGCCTGCAATTATCTGCACAGCCCCCAGAGCATACGTTGGTGCAATTGATGACGGCGATCAGCAGTAAGTTAGACGGTGCCTATTCGCTGGCGATGCTCAATGCCAAAGGAGAAATGTTGATCGCCCGAGACCCCTTGGGAATCAAGCCATTGTGCTATGCCATCCAAGATTCGTTGTTCGCGGCGGCCAGTGAGAGTGTGGCCTTATTGAATCTCGGTTTTCATCGAGATCACATCAAATCATTGGAACCAGGGCACGCGATCACCATCACTGAGGGCCAAGTTGACATTGCACCCTATGTTCAATCACAGGGTCGAGCACATTGCTTTTTCGAATGGGTTTATTTCGCTAATGTGGCCAGCACGTTGGATGATCGTGGCGTCTATTCCGTGCGTACCGAATTGGGCCGCGAATTGGCTCGACTGGAACAAGAAGCGGGGATCATTCCCATCGACGAAGATACGATTGTTGTACCGGTACCGGACACCAGCAAGGCGGCAGCGGACTCGATGGCTTTCCATTTGAAAGTCCCTTCCCGCGAGGGTTTGATCCGCAACCGTTACAGTGGTCGCACCTTTATCGAATCAACGCAGGAGGCACGCACCGAACGAGCGAAAATTAAGTACACGCCCCTGCGAGAAGTATTGGAGGGGAAACGCGTGATTTTGGTCGAAGATTCCATCGTGCGGTCGACGACGATGGCGGCCTTGTTGGAACGAATTCGCGAAGAGGGAGGCGCCAGCGAGATTCACGTGCGAGTGGCGTGCCCACCGATCATTGCACCCTGCTATTACGGCATCGACATGTCGACAATCGACCAGTTGTTCGCCCCCAAATTTTACCGCCCCGATGATTTGCTGACGGATGAAATTCAGCAAGAAATGGCACGACGGTTGGGGTGCGATTCGCTGAGGTATCTGCCCATCGAATCGGTTTCCAAAGCGATCGGTATTCAAAGAGGCCATCTTTGCCAAGCCTGTATCAGTTGCAGTTACCCTACGCCTACGGGAAACCAACTTTTCCAATTGGATTTAAACCAATACCCCGGACCTCAATCGTCCAAAGAACCTCAATCCACAGATTCCGCTCGGCAGCGACCATCAAATCGTGGGCC
>JBGTHU010000389.1:0-4539 GCA_041745975.1 Mariniblastus sp. | reverse complement strand
TCGGCCACCCAAGATATCAGCCCTAAAGTGGTAGCAACGGCACTGCGAGCGATCGAATTCGAGCTGGTTCGCCGAATGGAGCAAGCCTATGCCCAAGGCCGGAACTCTCCGGTCGATACATCCGACGATCCTTTTTCGTTTGCTGATTTGATTCGGACTGTCGCCGATCAGCTCGATCACGCCAGTCGATTGGTGCGTATTGAAGCGGGGCGAATTTTGGCTCTGCTGCCGTCGGCAAATCGGGATTCCTGGTCAACGGCGCTGCGGCAGAGTTATCAGCAGGCGGTCGACGAATATCGCGCTTCCTTGATGCTGGATCAAGAGCGAGCCGGTTCCCACATGTTGTTGTCTGAACTGGCCCAGGCGATGGGCGACCTCAGCAAAGCGATCGATCAGATGAAAATGGCCGTTAGTGTCGAAACGGAGATGGCCGGCCCGCGAGCTAATTTGGCGGCGCTTTACGAGCAGCAAGCTCAACAGCTGCAAATGCAGCTGCAATCCGAACAGATCAACCGATCCGCTGACAGAGCGAGGATGGAGCGTGGCTTGCGTCAAATCGATTCGTTACGAGAACAAATTGCTCAATTACGACAACAAGAACACGAATTGTTAAAGCGGGATCTCAAACGATCTGCCGATTTGATCGACACTCATCGTTTGCATTACCGATTTGCCATGTCCTGTTACCTACAACAAGACTTTGATGGAACCGAGAAACACTTATTGGAGGCGGCTGGACAACGACCTGATGATCCGGTTTACTTGTTAGGTTTGGCGACGTTTTATCATCAATTTGAACAACCGAAAAAAGCGGTTGAATATATAAACATTTTGTTACAGCAAGACCCTCAAAACCCCGGCTATCGACAATTGAAGACCGAAATATTGGCTCAACTGTCATCCAGTGCTGCCGATCAACGATAATTTACTTTCGATCAAGAGCAAGTCGAAACTTAACCGTAAACGGTTATGATAACCGTTACGATAATTCTTAATCCAATCGAACATTCACCATCTAATCAACTTCCTGACATGAGTCGTTTAAAAATTGCTGGCGTCCAAATGGATATCCGTTTTGCAGATCAAGTTGCCAACTTGGACAAAATGCGAACCATGGCGGTTGAAGCGGCCAGTCAGGATGCTCAATTGATCGTGTTCCCTGAATGTACGGTATCGGGCTATTGCTTTGATTCTTTAAGCGAGGCCTGCCAATTTGCTGCACCGATTGAGAACCAAACCAACGATTATATTCGTTCGGTACAAGCCATCGCCGAAGAGACCAGGGCGTTGATCGTATTTGGTTTTTTGGAAATCGAGGCGAATTGGAGCCCGTCGAGCAACGGAGACAATGTTGAAATACCGGAATGTGGTTCATCCGAGTCCGTTGTGGCCGCCTACGACCGAGGCAGCCAACCACAACGGTTGTTTAACACGGTGGTACTCGTTGATGCCACTGGATTGATTAGTCGTTATCGCAAATTGCATTTGCCCCATTTGGGCGTCGATCGATTTACTTCAGCCAGCACGGACGCACCTCAAGTCGTCTCAATCCATCAGATCGATGATCACTTGGTCGATCTGCGGTTGGGTATGAATATTTGTTACGACATCTCGTTTCCAGAGAGTGCCCGGTTGCTGATGTTGCAAGGGGCCGATTTGATCGTGTTGCCGACGAATTGGCCGCCGACGTCGGGGCTAGTATCCGAGTTTGTTCCCAACACCCGTGCTTTGGAGAACCATTTGTACTTCATGTCAGTCAATCGAATCGGAACCGAGCGAGGCATTTCGTTTATAGGAAACAGCAAGATCTGCGATCCGGCCGGTCGAGATTTAGCGTTTGCCAATCACAATCGAGAAGCGATCATTTATGCCGAAATTGAACCGCTTCGTTCGCGGCAAAAGCATTTGGTAAACATTCCCGGCGTTCACGAAGTCCATCGCGTCAATGATCGGCGGCCGGAAATGTACCATCGTTTGACTGAAACAACTTTTCCAGAAAAAATCCAATAAAAAAGAGTGGTAACAATTTCGAAACCGTTTAAAGGAGGTCAAAAATCCAGCACGACCTTTTCAACACCTTGCTGCTGGATTTAAGTGTGAGTTCGATGCCCTCAGTGAGTCTCAGCCGCATACCCGCATCTTTTTGGTGTAACTTTGTAAATTTCGATACGGTTAAGCGGAATCGCTTTATTTGCCATGCTGTATTCACTTGAACGGGATGGTAATATAGAGGCTCAAGATTTTGTTGCGAGTTCACTGGTTGACCGGAAGGTCGAGGCTGCTATCAAGAGAATAATTGTCTAAATAATCGTCTAACATTCTAAGATTTTAAGATTACGCAGACTTAAAGAAATAGCTCCGCAGGGTTGAGGAACTGTCTCAGCAAAGCAGCGACCTTTAGGAAATTTTCACCAAGTTTGCAAGACGACAATAGACCGTAACTGCAACCCGCAACTGGTTACAAAAATTTTGCAACATTGATGATCGTATCACTTTCAAGTAGGTTCCCACAATGAATCAGTTTGTTTATAGGTCTTTCAGCCCGCTTTATCCAATACTCCCTTTTGTCCGTCGTTTTCTGGCGGTAGGCTGTTTCGTTTGGGGATCGGCGATGGGGATCGGATCGGCGGTACAGGCACAAACCGAACCGGTGGTCGGTTTGCGATCAAGTAAATTTTCGGCTCACGCATTGACCGATGCAAAAATTGTCACGGGCACGGGCCAGGTCATTGAAAGTGGCACGATCATCATTCGTGATGGATTGATTGAACAGCTGGGAAGCCAGTTGTCGATCCCACCGGACGCGAGAAAGTGGGATTTGAAAGGCCGCACCGTCTACCCGGGGATGATCGATGTTTTTGCAAATTTGGGCATGCAAGATCAGACCGGCGAAACCACTGCGGGGGCCGCTTTTTGGAATCGACAAATTCGGTCTGAATTAGATGCAGCGTCGATTTTCATTGGTGATCAAGAGGCTGCCGGTCTGCTCCGTTCCCAGGGGATTACGGTTTCCTTGCTGGTGCCTCGTTCCGGTATTGTGCGAGGTCAGACGGCAGTTATCAGCTTAAATCAGGGTGGACCGCGAGAACAATTATTAGTCAATCAACGAGGGGAAGGTTTTGCCCATCCTCAGGTTTTTGGTTTTTCAAGAACAGGGGCTTTGGGAGGTGGCTATCCGACCTCGGGCATGGGAACGATTGCTTTAATCCGCCAAGTGCTCTTGGACGCTCAATGGTACGCCCAAGCTCAAGAAATTTTTACATCCAGTCCCAACGATGTCGCTCGGCCTGAGCGAAATGATAGTCTGGCCGCGTTAGCAGGGGTCGTCAAGGGACAGCAACCGGTGCTGTTCGACACTCGCGATGAGCAAGAACTGTTACGAGCGATGAAAATTGCGGATGAGTTTTCGCTTAAGTCATGGGTCTATGGCAGTGGAACGGAGTATCGTATCGTCGATCAGTTAAATCGATTAAGTCTGCCACTGATTATTCCCGTTAATTATCCGACGAAACCGGATGTCAGTCATCCCGAAACGTCCCAGCAGATAAGTCTTTCGCAATTGCGACATTGGAAATTTGCACCGGAAAATCCGGCTCGATTGGCAGCCGCCGATGTTAAGTTTGCGTTGACCAGCGACCGTAGTGGCAAAGATTTTCTGAAGAATGTTCGTCAGGCGGTGAAGCATGGCTTGAGCCCGGACGCTGCCCTGGCTGCCTTGACCAGCTACCCGGCCGAACTGCTGGGGCTTTCGAAAACTCACGGCACGATTGAATCAGGTAAGGTCGCCAATTTGGTGGTAGTTGATGGAGATCTGTTTGATGACAAAGGTCGTATTCACGATGTATGGGTCGATGGCGATCGGTTTGAAATTTACGCTCCCAGCACCATCGATCCGGTCGGCAAGTGGCAGGTAACTGTCAACGCGGAAGATCGATTGACGGGAGAATTGAATTTTAGAAAGCGAGGGAGTCGTTGGACCGGAACTTGGCAAAAAGCGACATTGGAATCAATCGCTTTCAATGAGCAAACCGGTCGAGTACGGTTTATTTTTCCTGGTGAGTCCTCTGGGTTGACCGGCAAAGTTCGCGCTTCGGCCTCCATCGCTGGCGATGACTTGCAAGGCTGGTGCGAACTCCCTGATGGGCGGCAGATCGAGTGGTCCGCGAAGCGGGTTGAGCCGCCTCAAGACTCAGAAACGAAATCCGCGGACGATAAAGACGACACCACCGATGACGAAACGACCTCCGACGATCAAGTTTCCCGAGATGAAATTGACAATCATCAGCAAGCCGAGGAAACAGACGACGAAGAATCGGAGTCGCAGGATGCCGAGAGGGAACAAGGAGACGAAGACAGCAGCGATGACAACGGTGATAGGCGAAGTAGTAAAACCTCGGTTAAGCTGTCGCTGGTTCGACCCTTCAATGATTTTGGGAGAACCGAGTTAGCGCCAACTGTCGACGTGCTCCTTGTTCGCAACGCGACGATTTGGAGTATGGGGCCGGATGGCAAACTGGAGAATGCGGATTTGCTGGTCAA
>JBGTHU010000388.1:0-2100 GCA_041745975.1 Mariniblastus sp. | reverse complement strand
GAATAAACTAACTTCGATCTTCGCCAGCTAATCGACGATAACAGGATCAGTGGTTTAATTCCAGGTTTCGTTCCCTTTGTTGTTTTTTTGCTTGGTAAGATTGCCGTTCGATGGGGATTCCAGTCTCGCAAGCAGGCCTTGTTGCTGCCGTTTCGTGTACCGTGGCCGCGTTTCCGTTGCTGCTGTGGATCGTGCAAGCCGTGCGCTTTCGTCGATTGCAAACGGCGTCGTTTTTACGACGGCAACAGTGTTTGCGGAATAAGCTGGCAGATTCCACTCGATCCAAACGTCATGTTGCACCCGTTCACGATTCGCGTTGGAGTGGTTACCGACACTTTATCATCGAAAGTGTCATTCGAGAAACACCGTCCACCTCTTCAGTTTACTTGACGGCAACCGACAACAAATCGCTGGCCAATTTTTTACCGGGACAATTTCTGACCATTCGGTTCAATATTCCAGGATGTAAAAGACCGGTAGTGCGTTGTTACTCGCTATCCGATTCTTCCGAAAAACCTTACTATCGAATCTCAGTGAAACGCGTTGCGGCACCGGCAGATCAGAATGACTTTCCACCGGGCAGGGTCAGCAATTACGTCAACGACGGACTGAGCGCCGGTCAAATTCTTGAAGTGAAGGCACCCAGTGGCGATTTTTTTCTGGATGAATCCTCTCATCGTCCGCTGATTCTCCTAGCAGCGGGTATCGGGATCACTCCCATGATGAGTATCGTCGAGCATTTGGCCGCAATCGGATCAAAACGCCTGATTGTTTTGCTGTATGGAGTCGTTAACTCCGCAGACCATCCGTTTCGTCATCGGCTGCAAGTGCTTACGACCAATTGTCCAAACTTGCATGTGTTGAATTGCTATTCTCAGCCTCAACCGACCGACGTTCAAGGCCGCGATTTTCAAATTCGAGGAAGGGTTTCCGTGGAGTTATTGAAAAAACTACTTCCCTCAACAGCCGCTGAACAGAAGTCTAACTCGATATCGAATGCTGATGTCGTTAGGGAGTCATCAGAACACTGGAAGCCGATTGATTGTGATTATTACCTGTGTGGTCCAGGCCCGTTCATGGAAACGATCTATCAAGATTTGCTAAGAATCAATGTTGATCCTCAACTCATTCATTTTGAGGCGTTCGGCCCCGCCTCGGTCAAGGCGATCGCCGGCTCCTCACCAAACCCGGCCAGTCAATCGCCCGGCGGTGAATCCAAGATAGATAGCGAAACGATTGAGGCTGAAGTCCGTTTTGTCAAATCGGAGATTTTCACTAAGTGGCAGGGACGCGACGGTGGTGGTGGTAGTGCGAATCTGTTGGAAACGGCTGAAAGCTTGGGGATTGAAGTCGATTCGGGGTGTCGAGCGGGAAATTGTGGTGCCTGTGCGGTTGGTCTGTTGTCCGGCGAAGTCGAATACCCCACTGGCAATCCAGCGGATTGCCCGCCCGGTCATTGCTTGATTTGCATCGCTCGACCTAAACACAATTCAATAGTCGAACTGGAAGCCTGATTGAGCAACGGTGCTGATGGTTTCGCCAAAAATCGGATGGCTTGCGCCATTCCGCTAAAACAAAAATAAGCTGAAAATATGTTCATTTCGTCATCATTAGTTCGTAGGGACCGGGGTGGTTGGCTGGCCATCGTCGCAGGACTCATCATCAACTGCATTTCTCCTGCCGCAGAGGCTCAGAATCCACCATGCGATCCCAGCAAGGTGATTGGGGCAGACGGCTGTGCTAATTGCCATGTCAGTGAATCGGCATCCTGGAAGCGGACACCTCATTTTCAAACGTTCGAGCAACTGTCGCAGAATCCACGGGCTAAAGAAATTTCACAAAAGTTGGGGCTGCGATCGATTAAGCGTTCGGAGGTCTGTCTCGATTGTCACTTCACCACACAAGAATCAGACGGAAGATTGAAACCGATTGCCGGTGTATCATGCGAATCGTGTCACGGTGCCGCCAAAGACTGGGTCAATGTACACAATCAATATTTGAGCCGTTCGGGGAACAAGGAGGGTGAAACACTCGAGCAAGCTCAAGTTCGATTTCATAAAAGTACTCAACTGGGCATGAATAACACTCAAAATTTATATC
>JBGTHU010000387.1:0-10032 GCA_041745975.1 Mariniblastus sp. | reverse complement strand
CGCCCGAAGGTCAGCTTGTCGCTGCCGTCGCCCGCGACATTACCAAACAACAAAGTGATCAATTGGCGATTAAAGAGGCTAACGCGTTTACGACCACCGTTCTCGAAAATGTTTCAGGATTGTTTTATGTGCTGGATCAAGATGGATTTTATGTGCGGTGGAATCAAGCCCTACAGGATTTGCTGAATTTGAGTCCGGACGAAATTCGGCAAACGAATGCATTGTCCATTATCTTTCCAGCAGATCGAGATTATATCGCTGAAAAAATTAGAGAAGTCTTCACTCACGGTCACGCCGAAGCCGAGGGGCGACTGGTTTTCCAGAATGGTGTGCGAAACTATTTGTTGAATGGTCGACGAATTAATATTGGAGGCAAACTGTTCTTGGCGGGGTCAGGAATTGACATCACAGATCGAAAACAGGCAGAGGAAGGGATTCTTCAATTGAATCAAACATTGGAACAACGAGTACGTGATCGCACCAAAGATTTGATCAGAGCGAATGACAAACTTTTCAGGGCCAACCAGGCAAAAAGCGATTTTTTGGCGGTGATAAGCCACGAATTGCGGACGCCCCTAAATGGAATTTTGGGAATGAATCAACTGCTTTTGACAACAGAACTGAGCGACTCCCAAAAAGAATTTGTCGAGGCATCGAAGTCCAGCGGGCAAATTCTGTTGCAGTTAATTAACGATATTCTCGATCTCTCGAAAATAGAAGCCGGGAAACTGGAGTTAGATGTTCGCCAGTCAAGCATCAGTAGTTTTGTTGTTGAAGTCTCGCAGATCATGTCCCATGCTGCCGCAGATAAAGGGCTTGAGTTGAATTGTCAAATTCCGCCAGAGGCCAATGTAGTATGCTTGTTTGATGATATCAGGATGCGGCAAATTTTAGTCAACCTAGTTGGAAATGCCATTAAATTTACTCCCTCGGGCAGCGTCACCATTGGCGTGACACGGGTGGCACAATCGAACCAGTACATTCGACTTCGGTTTTCTGTCTCTGACACGGGAATCGGAATTTCCGAAGATCGAGCTGGAACTCTTTTTCGGCCTTTCTCTCAGGTCGACAGTTCAACTACGCGTCAGTTTGGTGGAACTGGATTGGGGCTGTCAATTTGTAAACAACTGGTTGAACTGATGGGAGGAAAAATTGGACTTCAAAGCCAAGTCGGGACGGGAACGACTTTCTGGTTTGAAGTTGAGTTGCCAATCGTTGGTACCGATCAAGTTTCCCACCAAGGGAAAGTAGCAATGCCTGAATCGGCAACCCCAGCCAAAGCAAACTCGGAAGTGGCGGTCCAGTCTTCCCCAGAGGTACAGAAGCAACCGTTATTGGGACACATTCTGGTCGCCGAAGACAATCGTATCAATCAACTCTATATTATCAATCTGTTGAAGCAGTTCGGTTGCACCTGTGATTTGGCCAATAATGGCGAAGAAGCGGTAACCGCGGTGAGAAAAAAACGATATGATTTGGTGTTGATGGACTGCCAGATGCCAACAATGGATGGCTTCGTTGCAACTCAAGAAATTCGCAAACTGGAAGAGGCCGGGAAATTACACGGACGGTTACCAATCGTGGCACTGACTGCCAACGCAATCAAGGGTGACCGTGAGCGGTGTTTGCAGGCAGGAATGGATGAATACATAAGTAAACCGTTCGAGCCACATCAGTTGAAAACGATCTTGACTGAATTGATTGCCTGAAAAAATATTTCCCGACAAAGGCCCCCGGGTGGAAAACGGTACAGCAGTATCCCCCTCGATTTCTCCAGTCGGGGAGTCGTTACAGTCGTTGCGACCGACCAAGCCGACCCAGTCGCTACATTTGCCTGCCTGATTTAGATTAATTAAATAATTTGAACCGCTTTTTTCGTGGCCGAATGCAAGAGTTATCTGCTCCAATTACGTTTCTCTTTTTTGCCAGGAAGCTACAGATATGTTTGACGATCGTTGTACCGAAGAAGCCACTTTCAGCATTCCAATGTTTGCTCATGCGGAAACTCGGCCACCGCTTGATTGCCAGTTGTTGTTGAAAAGAAGCATGGGAAATGCGGCGTTTGCCCTTGAGCTCCTCGACGAACTGGAGAATAACAGCCCAAAGCAAGTGGCGGCGGTCGAGGATCATGTCAACAGCAATAATTGCATTGCCGCAGCCGATGTAGCCCACTCCCTCAAAGGGGCGGCTGGGATCATTGGAGCCGAATCGCTGCAAGAGATTGCTGCCGAAGTGGAAACGGCAGGTCGTGCTGATGATCTGTCGCGGTTGGTCGAGTTAGTAAAAGAACTGCAAAAAGAAATTGTCCGATGCGTCGATTTCGTTCCGCAGCTTCGTTCAGATCTGCGAAATCGTATCGAGACTGAATGACAGGAGCCGGATTAAACTGCGATCAAGTAATGATTGTCGCTGAGAAGTTTTCTATAAAACAATATCCGCACATCAACTCCTTGCGATGGGCAAGGAGATCATGCCTCGCGATTTTGTCCTCCGATTTTATTCATATAAAACGATTTTTTTGTAGAAACTACCCATGAGAATACCATTGTTTAATGCCTTGATCGTCGATGACGAACCCATTGCCCGTAAATCAGTCCGGTTTGCTCTGGAAAGTGAAGGGTTTAATTGTATTGAAGCCGACGATGGAGACCAGGCACTGCAGCGTTTGGCCGAAACAACCTGTGATTTGGTCGTTACCGACATGTGCATGCCAAAAATGCATGGTCACTCATTGGTGATCGAGTTACTAAAGCAAAATCCGCGTCCAATCATCATTGTTCATACCAGCTTCGATGATCCGCGATTGACCCGCGAATTGATGGTACGGGGAGTGGAAGACGTCATTTACAAGCCTTCTAACTATACTGCATTTGCTGCCAAGGTCAGCGTATTGGCCGCAAGGCGCAGGGTAGCACTCGAGGGCCAAACCATGAATAGGGAACCGTCTAACGAACACTCGCCTGGGGTTGATGGAACTTTTATCAGCCAACCGAAGTCTACACGTTCTATTGATGTCTTTCTTTCGTGCGTGACGCCAGAAACGGCGCTTGAGGACCTCATTACGTATATTCAGACCGATTCGCATTTGTCCGACGTGATTCTCCGTGCTGCCAACTCTTCGGAACTCAACAGATCGGGACGAGCGATTGTGGATATCCGCGAAGCCGCCTGCCGCCTCGGATTTCGCCGTATTGGGGATCTGGCCCTTGATCAACTTAAATCAGCCCAGACTTAATAAAATTTTGCCTTCCGAGACTTGCAACCCTTCCCGCCAATTTGGTAACGCGACAATTACCCGTGATCGGCTATTTTCTTTCTTAAAATCAGCCGCTATTGGGCTTTGATTCTGGCTCCGGCGGATCGGTTACATCGGGTGGAAGACTGGATTCTTCCGAATCTTTTTGGTTCGGGCTGGGCGACAGAGATGTCGGTTCGGCCGTGTCGCTAAATTTCACACCATCGGCCTCAGTCGGGTCGGGAGTTTCAGGCCGCTTCTCAGCAAGTGACTGAGCCTCGTTTGATTCGTTTTCAATCGATCGTTCGCGAGTCCGATTACGCAAGACGACATAAAAAATCGGTGTAAAAAATAGGCCGCAGACGGTGACACCAATCATTCCGCTAAAGACTGCGGTCCCTAAAGCCCGACGCATTTCAGAACCGGCTCCCGTGGCAAGCACCAGCGGTACAACTCCCAAAATAAAAGCAATGGAAGTCATCAAGATCGGGCGCAGTCGCAAACGGGCCGCTGAAACTGCCGCCTCCCGAACACTCTTGCCCGATTCCTCTTCCGCTCTGGCAAATTCGACAATCAAAATGGCGTTTTTACAAGCGAGTGCCACCAGTACAACGAACCCAATTTGGGTCAAAATGTTGTTCTCCATTCCCAAAATCCAAACGCCTGCAATGGAGAACAATAATCCCATCGGCACGATCATGATCACTGCCAAAGGCAAAACCCAACTTTCATATTGTGCCGACAGGGCCAGAAAAACGAACAGCACACTCAACGGAAAAATAAATAGCGCCAGGTTTCCGGCCTTTTTCTCTTGATAGGACAAATCGGTCCACTCATAACCGAAACCTGGCGGCAATCGTTGAGCCACCAATTTCTCCATCGCCTCGATCGCGGAACCCGAACTGACGCCGGGAAGTACCGAGCCGCTGATATCGGCCGCAGGAGACAGGTTGTAACGGACGACTCGGTCAGGCCCGGTTTGCTGTTTCAACTGCATCAATGACCCCAGAGGAACGATGGCACCGGTGTTGCTGCGAGTTCGCAGTTTCAAGATGTCCTCGGGTTCGCTGCGAAATCGCGAATCGGCTTGCGCAGTGACGCGATAAGTCCGCCCTAGATAGTTAAAGTCGTTGACATAAATTGATCCCAGTGAAGTCTGCAATGTTTCAAAAATATTGGACATCGGCACGTTCAAGATTTCAGCTCTCGTTCGATCGATATCGGCGTACAGTTGCGGGGTGTTATTTCGATACGAGGTATAAACCATAGCCATTCCGGGCAAACCCCTACTTTCGTTGACGATATCGGTTGCCACGGCTTGCAGTTGATCCGCCCCGGCGCCGCCTTGGTCTTGAACCTGCATTTTAAACCCGCCGCCGGTTCCAATCCCAGGAACCGGCGGAGGAGCGATCACCAAAACGGTGGCCTGATCAACCACCGCGGTACGTTGTCTCAAATCAGCAATGATTTGATCGGCGGATTCCCCCTGCTTTGCTCGCTTGCGACTATCTGCCAAAATTACAAACACGGCTGCGGCATTCGAATTGTTCGATCGCGTGGCTCCGCTGAATCCAACTACTGAAACCGCGTGCTCGATTCCTGGAATATCTAGAGCGATACTTTTTACTTGGTCGGCAACCTTGCCTGATCGGGCCAATGAAGAGCTCGGTGGCAATTCAATACTGACCACAATATAGCCTTGGTCTTGCATCGGTATAAATCCGGTTGGCACTCGCGAGAAACCGAACCACGTCAAGGCCAGCAAGCCGACATAGACCACCATGCCGAGGAAGCTGAATCGAACCATTCGAGCGACAATTCCGGTATAAAGGTTGATTCCTGAATCGAATATCAAATTGAAACTTTTGAAAAACCAACGCAGGGGAGATGACAGCCAATGAATCATCGAACTAAGCAGGGATGAACGATTGGTCTCTGACTTCGGTCGCAGCAGCAAGCTACACATTGCCGGGCTGAGCGTCAGCGACACAACTAAAGAAATGGTCGTCGAAACCGCGATCGTGATCGCGAATTGACGGTAAAACTGTCCGCTGATGCCAGGAATAAATGTCGTGGGAACGAAGACGGCAATCAAAACCAGCGTGGTGGCGACCAAGGCCGATCCGACTTCACTCATCGCCTTGTGGGCCGCCTCTTTGGCAGAAAGCCCGCGCGCAATCCAGTGTTCAACATTCTCAACGACCACGATTGCATCATCGACCACAATTCCAATCGCCAAGACCAATCCAAACAAAGACAAATTGTTCAAGCTAAGCCCCATGATCAGCATCACTGCAAAGGTGCCGATCAACGACACTGGAATGGCGACCACCGGGATGATGGTAGCCCGCCAATTTTGTAAAAACAGGAAAACGGTCAGGACGACCAAAATCGTGGCTTCGAACAATGTTCGCAATACTTCCTGAATCGATTCCTCAACGAACTTGGTCGGATTGTAGGCAATTTCATGCTTGATTCCCTCAGGAAAATCGCCGCTGAACTGATCCATCAGTGCGACAATACTGGACGCGGTGGCGACCGCATTGGAACCCGGTCGCTGAAAGACGGCGATGCCAATCGCTTCCTTGCCATCCAGCAAGCTTCCGGTTGAGTAATCCTGTGCTCCCAGTTCAACGCGAGCGACATCCGACAGCCGGACAACGCTCGAACCGATCCCTGATTTGACAATCAGATCATTGAACTGACCCACATCGGCCAAACGGCCTTGGGTGCTGACATTGAACTGAAATGCACCTTGGGCCTCGGTGGTAGGCGGTTGTCCCACCGCTCCCGCGGCGACTTGGACATTCTTTTCCCGCAGGGCAGCGACCACATCGCCGGTCGTCATGTTCAGAGCAGCCAGTCGCTCGGTGTCCAACCAGACTCGCATACTGTATTCTCGCGCCCCGAAGATGGTGACATTGCCGACTCCATCCAGTCGAGCCAAAACGTCTTTGATTCGCAGCAATACATAGTTGCTGATATAAAGCGAGTTGCGAGAGTTATCGGGAGAATAAAGGTGGACAACCAGCAACATGTCGGGTGAACTTTTTTGTGTCACCACGCCGGTCTGTCGTACTTCAACCGGTAGCCGAGGTTCGGCCAGAGCAACTCGGTTTTGAACCAAGACTTGCGCATTGTCGAGGTCAGTTCCCTGATCGAAGGTGATCGTCAACTGCATTGTTCCATCGGCAGTTGAGGATGATTCCATATACAGCATCCCCTCGACACCATTAATTTCTTGTTCCAACGGCGTGGCTACGGATTCGGCCAAAGTGACAGCCGTGGCACCGGGATACTGCGCCCTCACGACGATCGTCGGCAGGGCGATTTCAGGGTACTGCGAGACCGGTAAATTTACATAGGCCAGCGACCCTACGACAACGATTACAATCGAGATGACCGTGGCGAAAATTGGCCGATTGATAAAGAAATGCATGCCTATTGGTCTTTCTCGACAGGCGCTGAATCATAGTCGTTCATGTCACGTTCAGAAACCTCAATTGACGTGGGATTGGGTTCGACAACGACTCCCGGACGGACTCGTTGGACGCCGCTGATCACGACTCGATCCTCGGGATCAATACCTTTGCGAATCACCCGCAGGCCGAGTGCCAGCGGGCCGGTTTCGATTACCTTACGGATTATTTGGTTATCCGGACCAACCACAAACACGAACCGTTGTGCCTGATCTGCCACAATCGCCTCGTCGGGTAAAAGCATGGCTTCATATTCCAAAGTGTTCGCCAGACGGACTCTGGCAAATAGACCTGGGATCAGCGAATTGTCTTCGTTGGTAAATACAGCCCTCGCCAACAGGGTTGCTGTGTTCGGGTCAAATTGATTGTCGACAAAATCGATGTAGCCGCGATGAGGGTATCCCGTTTCGTCGGCCAGAGCCAAGAAGGCCGGATAACGAACTTCTTGGACACTTCGGCGGGTTCCCTCTTGAACCATCCGTTGGAAACGTAACACTTGCTGTTCACTTGCATCAAAAACAAAAAAGATTGGATCCAGCGATACAATGGTGGTCAGTAACGTTGATTGCTCTGAACCGCCACTGATCAGATTCCCCTCCGTCACGTACTTGCGGCTGATTCGGCCATCGATCGGGGCTCGGATTTGAGTGTAGTTCAAATTGAGTTCCGCAGTGCTGACAACAGCTTCCGCAGTTGCGATCGCGGCGGTCGCTCGAGCGATATCGGCATCGGCCAGAGCGATTCCTGCATCCGCCGATTCCATGGCCGCCTGGGCTTTGAGAAACTCGTTCCGCGCCGCATCACGTTCAGATTGCGAAAGTGCATTGCCCAGCTCCAGCGACCGATCGTAATCTGCCTTGGCCAGGCTCATTTGCGACGCACTGGTCGATTTAACGGCATTCGCCTGAGCCATTTGGGCTTTGGATCGAGTCAGTTGGGCGTTCGCTTCTTCTAAGGATGCTCTGGCTCCGGTAAGTTCTGCCTCAAAAGGTCGTCGGTCAATTACGAACAATAGAGTTCCCTTCTTGACATTTTGACCTTCATCAAATTCGACTGCTTCCAGATAGCCCCCGACCCGCGATCGTATCTCCACGAAATTCGCGGACTCCAGCCGACCGGTATACTCGTTCCATTCCACAATTTTTTCCAACCGTGGTTCGGAGACCGTCACCGCAGCGGGAGGGGCCGGCCTTCTTTCAGTGACAGCCTCTTGGCATCCGGCCAGGCCCATTGTGCAGCCCAGCACCATGCCGATACAAACCAGTAGGTCCCCAGATTGATTGGTGCTAATTTTTATCTCCAAATTGATCCATTTATAAGGTTGACGCAGTTGAAATATACAAGCTACAATTCCCGCCATTTTGTAAGGCGACAACTTCCCGTGAACGGTTACAAAACGTCAAATCGTTGGTGCAAGAAGTTTAACACGTCTCCCTTGAAATGAGAAGAAAGGATGGGCAAATGAACGTTACCCCAGAACTCGTTGACGATGGCCTCAAAAAACACTTCGCACCGTTGCCAGCCAAAAGACAGATTATCGAGGATATCGAGGACGGATAATCCGGCGATGTAACCGTATTTGCTTGAAATAGACCGCCGCAGCAATTACAGTATATTGCTTAAGTAGTCCTGCCCAATGGAGGTTGGGCCTTGTTCCTGAAAAGGTCAGAAAGATGATAGATATGAAGCGACGTCTAATTGCTCGGTTTGCGGCGAGTTTTGCGGTAGGGTGTTTGTGGTTTCTTTGGAGCGGCTTGGTCGCCGTGTCTCAAGAGGTTCCCGAGTCCACTCCCGCAACCACTGAATCTGCAACTGAAAACGTCACATCGGCCGATGATGCGAAACCCCAACGCTCGGCAACGAACAATGCTCCGGGGGCTGTTCAGCCATCCGAGTATGGCCCGTTCGAGTCGCTGGGCACGTTTTCGCTGGCTCCCGATGGACGCTGGTTGGTTTATGCGGTTTCACGCGTTGACCAGCAAGACGAACTGAAACTGCGGATGCTGGCAACGGATTCCACCGACAGCATCCCCTTTGGCACCCAAGCACAATTTTCCGGTGACAGTAAATGGTTGGCCTACCTGATTGGCCTCAGTACTGAGGAGCGAGAGAAAAACGAAAAAGCCAAAGAGCCAGTCCGAAATCGATTGGGATTACGTAATCTGATGACCGGTGATCGTGAAGAGATCGAAAACGTCGCCTCGTTCGCGTTCAGCGAAGACGGACGCTACCTGGCCATGCGTCGCTATCCGGCCAAGGAGAGTAAGGCTCAGGGAGCGGGGTTGGTACTCCGCGATCTGTCGGGAGATTTCTATCATCAAATTGATACCCATTTCGGTAATGTCCAATCATTTGCCTTCAATCGCCACGGCACATTGTTGGCCATGATCATCGATGCCGAGGATAAATCGGGCAATGGGGTGCAAGTTTACGATTGCCTTTCCGGAATGCTGCGGACGCTCGATTCATCCGAGCGGAGTTATGCAAACTTAGCATGGCGGAAAGACGCTGATGATTTGGCGGTGCTGGTCGAGTTCCCCCGCGAGGAGAAAGAGGACGCCACGTTTGCCGTTCATGCTTGGCGCGGTTTGCAACAGGCCATCCCCGCTGGCAAAACACCGAATCGATTCCAATACGATCCCTCCGCCCATGAACAACAACCCGACGATTTGCGGGTGGTCAACACCGCTAGCTTGCGCTGGTCGGACGACGGCGAAACCTTGTTCTTTGGCTTGCAACCTTGGGAGAAGAAACCCAAGAACTACGGTAAGTCGCGAGCCGAACTTGCGAAAGAGAAACTCCTGAAATCCAAAGACGATAAATCAACCGAAGATAAATCGAAATCGAAACCAGAGACGGACGCTGCGAAAACAAAAGCGGACTCGGATGATGCCGCTTCTACCGAAACGGCCGACAAGCCACCGACGGATAAACCCACGGAGAAAACCACTCAGAAACCCACGGAGAAACCCATAGAGAAGCCGGCCAAGGATCAAAAATCGTTGCGTGAATCGCTCAAAGATCCTGCTAATGTCGAAGTCTGGCATGCGCGGGATATTGACATTCTGCCGCTACAGAAAAAACAAGAGTCACGCGACAAAAACAAATCTCAAACCGCCGCTTGGTGGTTGGACGATCACCAGCTTGTCGTTTTGGGCGACCCGAAATACGACCGGATCACATTGTGCGAACAACAAAAACGAGCGATTGGCTATGACAACACGCCCTACGAGGAACTCAAACGGTTCGGGCCAACACTCAACGACTTGTATTTAATCGACGTGCGAACGGGAGAAGAAACAAAAATTATTGATCGTA
>JBGTHU010000386.1:0-1512 GCA_041745975.1 Mariniblastus sp. | reverse complement strand
TTCAAGTTGTTGTATAAATAACCCTTCCAATATGCATTTGGCCGGCAATTCGTTTTTTTTTTAAGCAAAGGAGTGCTGTTCGTGAATAAAATTAGATGGATACGTTTTTCTTTTGTCACGTCGTTGGTGGCATTGGGTTCTGTAATTGGAACTGCTGGCTCATCCTGTTTGGCTCAACCGACGGCGATCATCGACATTCGAGCCGTTTTTCAACAGCATGAAGCATTTAATCAGCAACTCGACTTGCTGCGGAAACAAGCAGAGCAATTTCAAGCGGAAGCTCAACAAGCAGAGCAACGTTTGATTCAACAGTCTGAATCGCTTCGACAATACGCTCCTTCCAGTCAAGAATTTCGAAACGGTGAATCACAACTTGCGCAACAGGCCGCGGTATTGGAAGTCAGCCAGCGAAACAAAATGCAAGAAATGATGCGAGCCGAAGCTCGGTTGCATTTTGATGCCTATCAACAGGTTCGTGCGGTGGTCACCGAGCAGTGCGAACAGCGTGGCGTCAACTTGGTTTTGCGGTTTAGGAATGACCCTATGGATCCGCAAAACGCTGAATCCGTAATGCAACGGGTGAATTCATCAGTCGTCTTTTTTCGCTCAGATCTCGATTTGACAGCTTCCGTTGTGGCTGCTATTCGACAGCGTTCCGCTGAAACGGTCTCTCGTTCGTCGTCGACTCTTGGAACTGTACCCCGTTAACGTCCGTTACCCACATCCGAGCAGCGCGTTGAAACAAACAGAAGACAGACAAAGCAGACGACACACACGTGACACACACATGTGACACACACACCTTAGGATAATGGTTGAAAAGCAGGATGCGAAGACAAGCCACCATCAAGGAATCGGTATCGGTCAAAGGCTTTGGCTTTTGGAGCGGAGAAGACGCCCAAGTGACTTTCGGGCCAGCCGAAGCCGACCGCGGGATCGTCTTTGTTCGCTCCGACTTGCCCGACCAGCCCCGGATTCCAGCCATGCTCGATTGGCGTACCCCGGGGCCGCGACGCACCACCCTTCAACAAGCCGATGTTTCCGTTGAATTAGTGGAACACGTCCTGGCCGCATTGGCTGGATTGCAGATCGATAACTGCCTGATCTATCTTGACCGCAGTGAGGTACCAGGCCTCGATGGGTCTGCTGAACCGTTTGTGCAAGCACTGCAAATGGCCGGTCGGAGGGAACAAGTCGCCTGGCGCAATCAGTTGGTCGTCAGGGAGTCGCTGCGAGTCGAATCGGGCGATGGTTGGATCGAAGCTTGCCCGGGACTCCCCAACCAATTGAAACTTAAATATATGCTGGACTACGGAAGCCATCCAGCGATTGGAAAACAACATTTCGAGTTCCGTTTTGATCGCAGGCGATTTGTCGATGAAGTCGCTTCAGCGCGAACCTTTTTGCTGGAACAGGAAGCGATCGACCTGCAATCCAAGGGGTTGGGATGCCGGGTTAAATATGAAGATGTATTGGTGTTCAATGAGCAAGGCCCGGTACAAAACGGCCTGC
>JBGTHU010000385.1:0-3476 GCA_041745975.1 Mariniblastus sp. | reverse complement strand
CATATCGGTACGCATGAGGTGACGGCATGCCAAAATAATTCCGCCATCAGAGATTCTGTTGACACGCAGACGGCCAATTCAAACTGGCGGCTTGAGCGAGCCGCTTTGGACGACGAATTTTTCGTTCAGGTATCAGAGCTCGAATTATCGTGCCGAGAAAATGGCTTGGACGACCAGGCAGATGAGATGGCCCGGTTGGCCAAGCCACGCGACCTAAATCGACAGATAATTTTCATCCCGTCTGAGCGATCCGAGCGACAAGCAAACGAGGGGTTTCTAGGGCAGTTCGAACAGCGGCGTGAAGAGTTGATGGCTTGGCAAGCCGAACGAGTTTTTGAACTCGCCCGTTCGGCCGCCACGTTGGAAGCCGGCCAGGCCGCCGTTCAATTACTAAATGAAGTGTTGTTTTTCGCCCCCGATCATGCCCAGGTCCGTAAAATTTTGGGACATCGTAAATCGGATGACGGCTGGCGACTCTATTCGGATCGGCTGAGAATTAAAAAGGCCGGCATCCCGCATGCGATCGTTGGGTGGCCGGCAGGAAGGTATTTAATTGCCAGCACCGCAAACTTTGAAATCGCCTCCAATGTATCGGAGGACCAATTGCGCGACCTGGCGGAAAAGTTGGAACGATGGCATTACATTTGGCGGCAAGCATTTTTTGCCTATTGGGGAAACTCGCGATCTGTACAACGCTGGCTTGCAAACAATGGGTCGTTCTCCTTCTCACGGCGAAATCATAAAATCGTTTTCTTTGCCGATCGAGCTGATTATTTGAATGCGTTGGCGCCGCTGGGCCCGATTGTTCAGAAGTCTTACGGCTATTATAGCAACGCGCGGAACACTTCTTTTTTCTATCTTGACGCCGACCCGTCAATTGAATCGACGTGGCGACACGAGTTGGCCCATCAACTCTTTCGTGAGTCAATTGGAGCTGCGAAAAATTTGCGAACGTTCGAGGAACAATTGATTTGGCTGGATGAAGGCATGGCAACTTATTTCGAATCGCTGGTCGATCACGGAGCATTTGCCACACTCGGAGGTTTTGATGCCGCTCGCATGCAACATGCCCGACTCCGTTTTTTCCGCATAGGCTATCAAGTCCCGTTTGAGGAAATTTCCGCTTTGGGCAGGATGGCCCTGCAAGGTCGTGAAGATGTAGTCGCATTGTACAGCCAAATGGCGTCTCAAATGGACATGTTGATCAATGATCAACACGGTGCTCAAGAAGTTAACGTCATGAGGTTGCTGGAGATGGCCTATCGCGGCCGAACAATTCGCGAGGGTAGCGTCGAAGAGATACTTGGTCGCTCATTCGAGGAACTGGATCAACGCTATCCAGAATTCTTGCGAGTCGATGCGGCACAGATCAATCGGTTTCTTTCGGCAAAAAATTCAAGAACCGAATTGTCGTTCCCCTATGCCGGGTTAGACTCAACCAGCTTTCAACAAATTGGGAAATGCACCAATCTGAATTGGCTGGATATTTCCGGCAATGCGGTTTCAGCAAGTGATTTGGCCTGCTTGCGGGACTGTCGCGCTTTGGTGCAACTGATTCTCAAGGGCTGCCAGTTGGAACCAGGTTGTTTGGCCAGCGTTTCTCAGTTCCCTGAAATGATAGAGATCGATTTGAGTGACTCCAATGTCGATGATACGATGTTGTTGGAATTGGCAAGTTGTGAAAAATTACAACGCATCTATCTACTGCGAACCAATACCACGCCTGCGGCAATCACTAAATTGAAGCAGTCGATCCCCCGATTAGAAATTCGTCAATAATTATGGTGTCCATGTTGATAAAATTGAACCACCGATTTTTTTAAGTTAAAAATTAAAACCATGAACCGACTGAAACACAAATTTAAAGACGAACGGCGATGCTCGCTACCTTTGATCGAAGTGTTGTTGGCAAGCTTTTTTTTGGCCGCGATTGGCTGGCAGTCACTACCGTCGAATGCAGATGATTCTCAACAAGTTTTAATCGAGTTTGATGCGCAGTGGAAGTATTACGATCAAAACCAAAGCCCTGGTGATGACTGGACGGGCCTCGATTACGATGACAGTCGCTGGACATCCGGTCAGGGATTGTTGGGCTATGACACAGCGGATCGTCGCGGGCGTTGGCCGGCACCAGGGTTGAAGACTGAGTTGCAGCCGAATCAAATCAGTTATGCTTTTCGTACCGAGTTTGATTATCAAGGCCCGGTTGACAATATCCAATTGGTGCTCGATACCGTTGTTGATGACGCCGCCATTTTTTTTCTTAACGGCCAAGAAATAGGTCGAACCGATGGCTTGTCGGATGGAAGCATTGCTTGGGGAACTCCCGCCAGCACCAGTATTGGGACGCCTCCGCTGAAAACGGAAGCCTTCGTCTTGAAATCGCCCCCACTTCAACCGGGACGAAATGTGATAGCGGTCGCAGTCTATAACCGGAATCGAAGTAGTTCGGATATCTGCTTGGGATTGCGAGCCACTGTGGTACCGATTCCCTATCGACCCAATGCCCTCTACCTGACGTGGCAGCGAGACCCGATGACGACGATGACCATTCAATGGCATGGTGATGTCGATGAGTCGGGAGCGGAATTGGAGTTTCGACCTGAAGGGGTTGCCCACTCAGCATCAACGGAACGATCAGCATCAACCATTGCGGCTGATGGTGCCTCGGCTGATAGTGCCATCATCGACAATTGTATCATCCAGCCCCACGCCAAACCGATGCATGCGACCAAGCGAACGATTTATACAGTTGAAATCGACCAGCTCAATCCAGATCATAGCTATCAATTTCGCATTATCGCTCCGTCCGAACAAGGGACGTCCGCTTGGTACTCATTTCGCACGATGCCTGCACGATGCGACACTCCTGACCGGCCGGTGCGAATCGTGTTTGGTGGTGATGTTCGGCATCGACAAGATTGGATGGAAGCCGCGAATACGCAGGCCGCTCGGCTGGAACCGGACGCAATTGTCTGGGGTGGTGATTTGGCGTATGCGAATGGTTCCGATTCGAATATCCACTTGTGGGATCAGTTCTTTGACGCCTGTATGAATACCTTGATCACCCCCGACAATCGAGTGATCCCCATCATTGTCGGGATTGGCAATCACGAAGTACGAGGCGGATATTACTGGGGCAACAGCCGCGGTCGTGAAAGCTATCGAGACAGCGATGAGTTCCGCAACGAGATTGCTCCCTTCTTTTACAACATGTTTGCTTTTCCTGGACATCCAGGTTACGGTGTGCTGGATTTCGGCGATTACTTAAGTATTCTGATTTTGGATACCGACCATTCGGGCCCGATCGAAGGAAAGCAAACCGAATGGTTGCGGCAGCGATTGGAAGAACGCAAGGAGGTCACGCACGTGATTCCGGTCTATCATGTTGCGGCGTGGCCTTCGGTTCGAGACTTCCAAGGCCAGACACCCCAACGGATTCGAATGCATTGGCAGACAATGTTTGACCAGACCCA